>NZ_JABKCA010000018.1 GCF_013166655.1 Lentimicrobium sp. L6 | reverse complement strand
GAATAGTTTGAACTGCATTAATTTATAAACCCTCTCCAACTCTCCAACTCTCCAACTCTCCAACTCCCGTATAATGTAGTTTCACGCAAAGAAAATGTAAAGGGAAATCACAAAGTTCGCGAAGGGATAAAAATGAACACAGATGAGACGGATTGAACAGATTCTCACGGATTGCTTTGAATAAATCAAATGGAAAAATGCATGAGGGAATCAATAATTCGCCAGCTCGCCAGCTCTCTTTTCAAGCATGAATGAGGAAATGATTTAATGATAGAATAGTTTGAACTGCATTAATTTATAAACCCTCTCCAACTCTCCAACTCTCCAAGTCCCATATAATGTAGTTTCTCACAAAGTAAACGCAAAGGGAAATCGCAAAGCTCGCCAAGAAATATGAACACGGATAATACGGATTTAGGGGATTTACACTGATTATGAAACCCATTTCTAATGACTACAACCTTGAACTTTGAACCTTAAACCTTAAACCTTAAAACTTGAACCTTAGGCTTTAAACTATCAGTCCCTACCCCTCTTTTCGCCAAACTTTTAAAACAGACCAGCTAAGCCCCCAAGCTCCAATTCCAGAAACTATAGCCAAGATTACAGCTCCAAGGTAATACTGCAGTAAATCTTCTTTAACATCCTCAAAAGACAAATCGGAGGACAGCTCCGGAAATGTATTTCCACCAAGTAGAGCTGCTCCAGTTAGAAAACTAAAATAAATAATAAAAGGTATGATGGGTGGAACAGAAATATTAGCGGCAATAAGTACAATGGCTTTATTGAGTTTAAGCGGAATGGCAAGCGCGACAGCAATCAGCATTTGAAATCCCCAAACTGGAAAAATCCCCATAAAAATACCAAAGCCAATACTCTTAGCTATAGACTTATTGGAATCTTTAGTTTTTAAAACTTCCTCTAAAATAATTTTCTTTAATTCACCATTAAAAATACGACGGGTTAAATCACGGGGTTTAATCCATAATAAAGCAATCAGCACCAATAAACTATTGAGGAGACTAATCCTAAAAAAATCCCAGAACTTACGGAAATGCGTAATTCTATCATCAGGATATTTTACTTCGATTGGAACCCAAAGCATGGCCACTCCTTTCCAACTCAACCTGACTATGCTCTCTATCTCAAACTCGTAACGTGTGGTGATAAATCGCATCTTTTTAAAATGGGATAAGGGATATAAACGATAACCCGATTGTGTATCAGGGAGACTCTTTCCTGTTTCCAGTTTAAACCAAAAATTACTGAATTTATGTCCAAAGCTAGAACCACCAGGGACACCATCGGCGCTTTCCATATTTCTAGCTCCAATAATCATTGCGCCAGGCTCCTCCTCTACTTTATCGAGAAAAGCTTCCAAATCTTTTGCCAAATGCTGGCCATCAGAATCTATAGAGATGAGATAATCGTAGTCATTTTCTAAAGCCCAATCAATTCCTGTTTTTAAAGCGACTCCTTTGCCTTGGTTTTGCTCATGATGCAATACTTTAATCTGAGAATACTGCTCTAGAATCTGAGCTGTTTCATCACTACTGCCATCATTTACGACCAATACAGAATGGGTATAGGACAATACATCCTCCAAAACTCCTTTTAGCTTTGGAGCATTATTATAGCTGGGAATTAAAACCAAAGTCTTTAAGGTTTCAAAACGAGGTTGCAGCTGATATGGAGTTTCTATTGTTGCCATTCTAGTTTTCCAGTCATTTTGAAAAATACAATATCCTCTTTAATCATTTGGGCTTTAACTTTAAAAAGCCTCTCCTCCGTTTTACCCACATTAATTTCCCAATTCACCACATCTAAGTGTTCAGGGTTCAACATTTGTAAAAACTTAATTTGTCCAGCACTTTGAATTAAAAATTTCTTTTCTTCCGCTATTTCTAGTAATTCCTTTACCATTTGCATCATAGTCACGCCAGGCAGCACAGGGACATCGGGAAAATGGCCTTTAAAAATAGGATTGGTTTTAATGAGTTTGATTTCAGCTTTTAATACAAAATCCTGATAATCTATATTTTGAATAGTATATAATTGATCTTTAAGCATTATTCAATTTTTTTTAAACTGATGGCAATATCGGGATTCTTTTGTATAATAGAAATCATATCCTCTCCTACTTTTTCTGCCGTAGCCCATAGTTTATTTTTCCCTCTAAAGCGTTCTACTTTTTTTAAATCATCTTGCTCCAGAAAATATATAGAATGTATCTGAGGAGCGTAAACTAATAATTCCTGATCTGAAGAATAAGTCTGAACTTCTATATTAAAATCTTGAGGAAGAAGCATGAGTATATTGAGTGCCATGGAGTGTTTCACAAACTTGTAGTCCATGTGTTTCATGATGTGGTTCATCTGATAATCGCCATTCTTGCTAATGGTTAAATCCATCACTTTTAAGCCAAAATCGGTAATCATCACTGCACGAAAATTGGTATCCTGATTTTTGAGAATCAGTTGCCCACTTAACTTTTGACCAAAAGCATCAACTTTGCTTCTATAATGAATTTCATTACTGGACTGAAAACTCGCTAAGCCCTCTATTTTCAATTTGGTAGACTCACTTTGCTTGTCTAGCTTTTTCAACACACTAGGCTGACAGGAAATCAATAGCAGTAGTCCTAGCGCCCATACAATATGCATCAATCTTTTATTTGAAAACATCCTCAACAATTTCTTGGTTTAATTGTTTATTAAAAAAAGCAATTTTGGTATAATCACCTCCCGATTCCATCATAATCAACTGATTAACATCTAGTTTTTCTTTATCAAAGAATATTTCTATATGCTGTAGATAAGCACTTAAATCATCAGCTAAAGGAATAAACCTCACAATGATATTGTTTTCGTCCTCAAAATACTCTTTTTTATAATTAGCCTCTTCATCTAATAGTTTTCCTTGAATACTGCCTGCAATCAGGCCATTCATTTGCTCAAACATCTTATTGGCACTTAAGTCGGTAGAATATTCATCACCATCATCTTTCACGGTTAATAAACCATCGTTCATGATCATGATATAAGCATATGGCTTTTGGTATTCCCATCTGATTTTTTCTTTTTGCATAAACCAAAACTCACCTTCAGAAACAATAGGCGTTTCCAAAAAGCTTAAAACTTTCTCTTGCTTAAAACTGGAATGTAAAGTTTGAATTTCGGTGGTGTATTGATTGATTTTCTTCAACCAGGTTTCTGGCTCTTCTAATATTCTATATTGAGCCATCATGGTAAAAGGCATCAGAATAAATAAAGTAAATAGTAAAGATATATGTAAATGTTTTTTCATGTTTTCCATTTAAGATTCTCCAAAAATCGTTTGCAAAAGTAAGGAATACTTTTAGTCTTTCTTTTTGGGTTTTCTATAAATTAAAACTAATTGCTGATGATGCTCTTTTCCACCTTCCACTAAAAACTTGGCCTGTTCAAAAAACGGAGGTCCAAACTTTCTTAAAGCAGCATTGCTAAAAGCAAAAGGTTCGGCAGGGATTCCGAATTTCTTGGTATCCAATTCTTGGTTATTATTTAAATCTTGAATGATGGACATAGCGTATTCACCATCGGGAAGATTATTGAAACTGACCCTCAGCTCATGGGCTTTTACTTCCACAATCTTCCTATATTTCTCTTCTACTTCACCACCAGGAAACTTGGCAGAATCACTGGTTAAAGACAGGTATAGCTTACCTTCCAAAAGTTCGATATTCTTAATTTGAACCTGGAGGGTATTCTCATTTTGTGCTTGAAGCAATCCTTGAAATAAGATTAAAGCAAAACTTAGGATACATATTATATTTCTCATCATATCAGGCCATTACAGCTTATTTGGATTTAAATCAAAGTGCTCACTCAACCAAGGTAAGGCTTGCTGAAGTAATGCTATGGTACGTAATCTATTATCATGAAAAAGAAGGATTTCACCACCTTTAATCTTATTCTTTATGGATTTTAATATCACTTCGTTGGTGCGCCTACTCCCATCAAAACTTCTAAAGCTCCATGCTACAGATTTCATGCCAGATTTTTTAATCAAATTTGCTATTCTAGGATTTGTTATCCCAAAAGGTGGACGAAAAAACTGGGTCTTCTCACCAGCAATTTGCTCAATAAGTTTATTCGTTTTTTCTACTTCAGCTAACATTTTTTTTTCTGAGAAAATATCAAAAAGATGATGATGACTATAGGTATGGCAGCCAATAATATGGCCTCTTGATTTTATTTCTTCTAATAGCAAAGGTGCTTCCTCTGCCTGTTTTCCAATCACAAAGAAGATGGCTTTAGCTTGATATTGGTCTAATAAATCAAGAACCAATGGGGTATAAACTGGATGTGGTCCATCGTCAAAAGTTAATAGCACTTTACTTGTATCCTCTATTTTTTGAATGGATGGAAGAAAGAAATTCAAACGAATATTCACAACTCCCAAAACGATGATAAAAAGGTAGATGGCAATAGGGATAATGAGGCAATAATAGGATGTGAAACTTGCAGCTGCTAATGCTATCAGAATGGCAAAAACAATAAAAATTAGGATATTGATATTTCTATAGTTGAGCAATCTAGAATATAAGGAAGTAGATTTCTCAAATGGTGTTTCAATAAATCCATTGTTCTTTTTATTATTGCTCATATAACAATATTTTCTATACCTTGAGTGAATACACAGACAATACAGCACATATACATTTTAATTCCAGTTTTAATTATTTTTGTCCACTTATCATATTAAACAACATAGCCTACATTAAAGGTGAGTATTTATTTGCATTAGGCTTTCATGAATCTAACAAAACTTTCTGGTGTCAAGACAGCTATTTCACTTTTCTTAAAGTCTTTCACATTTCTAGTAATGATCGCTTCTATTACTCCACTTTCAACAGCTGAATAATTCTGTAATGCATCTTCAAAATCTTTGAATTCAGAATTTAAAGCACCTTCAATTACGGTTCTATTCATTTGTAAAACCTGAGTTATGCTCAACAATTGTTTTAATTTCTCTATTACCTTAAGGTGAGGGGCTGTTCGTCGCAATAAATAATACGTATTACTGATGATAACAGGTGTTACAAAACCTTCTATCTGTTTGCGTTCGCACATGCTCAAAATTATTGCCGAATTTTCAGAAAATGGTTTCCTATCAAAGAAAAAATCAAGGATTACATCTGTATCTATCAATATCTTTTTCATTACATGTATTTTTCTGACAAACCTTTAGATAATTCTTTTTTATAATCAAATGGTTCTGTTGACTTAAAACTTCCTCGCATAGAAGTAATTAATGGAGATAATTCTTCCTCTACTTTCAGTTCTTTAGTTATTGCTTTTAAATAGTTTTCTATGATATCAGATAAGCTACGACCTTTATCTTTAGCATAAGCCTTTGCCTTTTCAATAACAGATTGCTCTATTGTTAATGTTAATTTGGTGTTCATATTGATTGTTTTAAATACACACGTGCAAAGATAACATATTCTACACGTCCGTGCAAGTATTATATTATTAGCACGTATAAAAGAACCTTAATAATAGATTATATATCCCATACATCATCAAAAATATTTTAAAGACATGAATAGGTCAGCTATAAAGGACATAACTTAAAAAAGGGCAATAAAACTAATCATTTTGAATTATTTGGACAAAAGAATTAAACTATGTTCTTTTTCTAGGAACTGATTATAAATCAGTACATGTTTTATATCCTGAGGAATGGAACCCGAAACCAAAATACTTTCTGGAACCAGCTGCTTTTTTAAAATTTGGGAAGCCAACCAAAAAGCAAAAGCTGAAGAGGTATAATATTCTCCACATAAGTTCTTAAATTGAGCAACACAGCTGTTTTCAAAAACAGTTTTCTGCAGTTTTTCGTACTTGTTTTGCTCCGCTTCTACTCCATTAAAACCCATTAAAACTATACATTCAGATTTATCAACAGCATGTACTTTCAACAAATTCTCCACCTCAGATTCTATAACAGAATCCTCTGGTTTATATATGGTTTTTAATTCCTTTAACTCCGCATATGTTGTATCGGAGGCATTCTCCTCTAAAACAAAGAAACCAGAACCTTGTCCAGCCACGGCGCCATCCTCATTATCATAATGAGCCATGGTCATCAATAGCCTACTATGATTATCTGTCATCTCATCGAAACCACCAACCAAAGCATTTTCTATTTCTCCTCCACCAATCATTAATTGTGCATCGAGGAGGGCAGATTCGAAGCTAAAACCACGGTTCACATAAGTCATATTATAATTATGACATCCCAATCCGATGGCTATTCCTCCACCAAGGGTATTATGAGTAGATTGTATAAAAGAAGTTGGGGTGAGCAGGGTCTCTTTGTTTTCTGACATGGCCATGAGAAACTTTTCCGTATCTGCTGCACAGCCCAAACCAGTTCCAGTGAGGATGGCTTCCGGGTTTTCTAATCCGCTATCATTTAAAGCAATCTTAGCAGAAACTATTCCGTTTCTAATAATCTTACTCATTCTTCGCAATTCGCGAGGAGCAATATATTCCTTATAAGGAGGCTCAGCAATTTTAAAATAATCGCCATCAAGCGCTATTACCTCTTCCAAAAAAACTGCATTGTCTTTAGTTTCTTGAGGAGATATCAAGCCTATTCCATTTATATATATTGCCATACTTTATTTTCTTGATAATATGATACTTGAATTATTTCCTCCAAAACCAAAGGAATTAGAAAGCACATAATTCAAAGGCTTTTTTACTAATTCAGTTTGTGGAGAAAAGCTCAATTCTTCCATTTGATTGGAGAAATTAAGGTTTGGAAAAATGATTTGGTTTTGCAAAGCCAAAATCACAAAAACAGCCTCAACACTACCTGCTGCAGCAAGGGTATGACCGGTATAAGGCTTAGTAGAACTTACTGGAGGAATATGCTCACCAAATACTTTCATGATGGCTAATCCCTCTGATAAATCATTATTATTGGTAGCTGTTCCGTGAGCATTGATATAGTCTATTTGCTCAGGCTTGAGATTAGCCATTTTTAAAGCATTTGACATGGCCATAGCAGCACCATTTCCTTCGGGTGAACTTGCGGTTTGATGAAATGCATCATTAGCATTGGCATAACCTTCCACATAAGCATAAACTTTACTTTCAGGACTTAAATCGCTTTCGCGTTCTAACACTAAATAAGCAGCACCCTCTCCTAGATTTAATCCTGCTCTAGTTTGGTCAAAACTTCGACAATGCTCTTTATCTAAAATCATAAGAGAATTAAATCCATTCAAAGTAAAAAGAGAAAGAGCATCCACTCCACCAACCAAAACCTTATCGAGTTTTCCACTTCGAAGCATTCTTGAGCCCAACATCATGGAATTGGCAGAACTACTACAAGCAGTGCTTATGGTGGTCATAAAGTCTTTAATCCCTAAAAAATCTGCAATTCTTTCGGTGCTATCTCCAGCATCGTGAGTATCAATGAAAAAGCTTTCTCCTCCTCCATTCTGAAAATCGGCATAGTATTTTTCAGAAGTCCGCATTCCGGCTACTGTAGTAGCAGAAATAACACCTGCCCGCTTAGAATTCTCCTTTGAGGAATCTTTCCAAGCTTCTTGAGCCGCTATTAATGCCAAGAGTGTGGTTCTGGTAAATTCTCTACTATACTTTATTCCTAGAATCTCGGCTAACTCCTCGTCGGTCTTGTTGACTTCAGCCACTGGAAATTCCTTATGAATACTTTCCAATAGCTCCATCCTCTTAATTCCCGATTTTTGATGCAGAAGAGAATCTAGGTTCTCCTCCACATTTAAACCTAAAGAACTAATGATACCAATTCCTGTTATTGCAATGCGTTCAGCCATTTATAGCTTTTATTTTTGGTGAGCAGTAATGTATTCTGCCATTGTTTTAACTGAGGCAAATATGTCTTTTCCTTTTTTAGGATCTTCCACTTTTATACCATAGTTTTTTTCCAATAACACAATCAATTCCAAAGCATCGATAGAATCTAATCCTAAACCATCTCCAAATAAAGGCTCATTGATATCAATATCATCTGGCTCCATATCTTCTAAGTTTAAAGCCTCTATGATCTCTACTTTTAATTCTTGTATTAACTTATCCATTATTATATGTTTTTCTTATTTTCTTTATTGTGTTGCCAAAGCTTTTGATTTCTGATACAATTCTTCAATCAATTTGGCATCTATATGCTCAGCATCCTCCTTTTTTGTAAAAAAGACAAATGCTTCATAATCGTCTTCATCAGCATCTACAAAACCACCAATGAGCATATCAGCTTTATCTGCAGTATACATGCTTTTTATATATTGACACACAAATTTGGCATCAAATTCATTATTCACAAAAACAGCATTCTCCCCTTTAAAACCATGGCGAATACAGATTTCACCTGTCATCACATTGGGGAGGGTATAAACGAAATTGGCTGGACTGGGAAAATAGTTTTCCTTATCGTTAATAGTAATTTGATGTTTCATATCCACCAAATAGGTAGACACCTTATTTTCAAGCACAATGCCATTACGTTCTGCACTTTCTGAACACTTTTTATCTTTTAAAAGAACTTCTGCGGCTAAAAAGCCAAGCTTGCTCAAAGGATCCATTTTAAAATACTTTGAATATTTGATATCAGCATACTTATAGACTTCTTTCAAATACTTCACAAAAATAGAGTTTTCACCCTTTAAAACAAGTTGCCCATTCACAAAAAGGCAAGACTTCGCAATATATACATGTTTTATTTCTTGCATAGCTTAAACTTTTTCTGATTTACTAATGATTACAGCAGCATTACAGCCCCCAAATCCGCTAGCCGTCTTGAGGATGTTTTTCATGGAATAATCTTTTGTTTCTTGTGAAATATGCAGTGGCATTGAAACACCGTGCTTTTCGAAACCTAGTGATTTGAGTATTTTTTGGTCGATGAGGTTATGAATAGCAACGATAGACTCTATGACACCTGCAGCTCCAATAGTATGCCCAAAGTAGGCCTTTAAAGAATTAACAGGCTTTTCTTGTAGTCCAGCTAAATTCAAAGCTTTGCTTTCCATTTCATCATTATATGGAGTAGCTGTTCCATGAGCTGACACATGATCGATATCATCACTGGTCACTCCAGCTTCTTTCATAGCAGAGCTGATGGCAAAAAATTGTCCATCACCAGTACGAGAAGGACCAGAAATATGGTTGGCATCATTGCTTGAACCTCCTCCCAATACTTCTAAAATGTCTTTATTATTCTTTAAATATTTCTCATTTGAAGAAAGGAAAATACACCCTGCGGCTTCTCCGAGGTTCAGACCATCACGACCTTCATCAAATGGTTTGCAAACATTAGCGCTTAGCGATTGAAAAGACATAAAACCACTCACCACAAATTCGGTGAGCATATCAGCACCCACAATAATTACATTTTCGTAAACACCTTGCTTAATGAATTTTGAAGCAATATGTAAGGCCTCCACTCCACTGATACAAGCATTAGACAATACTCTTGCTTTGTTCTCGAATCCCCAGAATTGGGCAATGACCTCAGCGGCTTTGTATAGCATACTTCTTTCCTTTCCCCATTTCTCCATCAATTCCTCTTGCAAAAGATCAATATTCCCTTTGGTTGTAGAAAGGATAAATAAGGTGTTTTTATCTGTGGGAAAGGCTTGCTCACGATACACTCCTGACATGGAGATGATGGCCATTTTTTCGAATCTGGTGAACTCAAACTCTTGGGGCAACTTACTCATCATCAATAAAGAACTAAAACACCTGTTTAATTGCTTATCATCGAGCCTAGCTCCCATAAAAGGTTCAGGATAAAGTTGAATATCCTCAATTCTCTGAACGCCACTTTTTCCAGCATATAACGCCTTCATGTTTTCCTCAGTACCAAATCCCAAAGAACTAATCATGGAGTCTCCTACTATATATGTTTTCTTGTTCATACTGTCTTTTTATTGCAGTTAACTGTTGGCCATTTGCTGTTGGCATATCTCTGCTAACATTAACTGTTCACAATTCTCTTTTCGCTATTCACTATTACCTGTTAACTATCTTCTATCAATCCCCACTTCTTCTTCCATTCTATACCAAATGCAGGATGATTCAATGACAGTTCCAGATTTTTAATATCTAGAAAAACCTGAATAGTTTTGGCTTTAGCCACCTGTACTCCATCCGATTTTCTATATAATCTATACTTAAACATCAATTTAGCAGCTGCCGTATTTACATATTCTGCTTCGGCAATAACCGTATCACCATATCTCAATTGTTGTTTATAATCGATATCTACTTTTACTATTGGGCTAACAAATCCATGCTTCTCCACATCGAGATATCCCATTTCATATTTAGCTCCAAAAGCCTCTCGGGCCTCCTCCAAATACTTCACATAATGCCCATGCCAAACAATGCGTAAACTATCCACTTCGTTGAAGCGAACTTTTATTTCTGTTTGGGCTTTTAATATCACTGACATGTGCTTATTTTTTAATTTTCTTCAAGTCTTTATAAACTTGTTCTTCTCTATCTGCGATGACTAATAATATATCTGCTGCTTGATTATAAGCATCCTCCACTTGGCTTCTGTCTTTTACTATTCTTGCAGTAGCTACCGCGAAAGAGCGCCATAAATCGCCAATCTGAGTCATTTCTTCAGCCGTGTCATTGAGCCAATCTAACTCTAAAATCTCGGCAGCTTCTTGTAGAAAAGCAGCATACATAAAACGGAAACCAGCACCCCCAGTCCCAATTTCCTCCTGAGCTCTCACTATCTGACCTAAAAACTGAGAAGCTTTTCTCTTTCCTAATTTGGTAGGATAGTTCCTCACTTTTTTGGCCATGAAACGAATCCCTTTCACACCAAACATGGGAACAGGAATCCCCAACATATCTTTTGCTGTATGATGAATTCCTTTGATGATGGCTTTTTTAAAGTCAGGATTGGTAGGGATTTTATCAGCCCAATACATGTGTCCTTTGGGAGCAAATAAACCTTTGGCAAACCTTACTTTTTTCAGTTCTGCTTCCGTAAGGCTGGCATAGTCATCCATTACCGGATCGCTTATTTTATAATTCCCATTTTCTTTGCCAAAAACCACTAGGTTATGGGCATTGAAATGAAAACGATAAGGTGCAGGAAAATAGGATAAATGATAAACACCCACCAACATTCCCACAGGAATATCTTTTTGGAGGAGGCCATCTAAGGCAGCCATCCCCTTATCAGGACTTCTAAATTTCTTTCGTTTCACCGAGAAACCCAGTCTACGAGCCGCTCTGCGGAAAATCACACCTGGCAAAGGTCGAAAGGAGGTCACTGGAATATTATTCACCTTCACAAAAGGCATGTGTGAGAAAAACAATCCGGAGCCAATCCCGAAAATCATGGGTTCGCTCAATTTTATTCCATAGAAATGGAGCAAGTTTGAGGCAACGCCATTTTCGCAATGTGCTGATTGTTCGTGCTTAAAATCGATGGCCATTAAAGTAGTTCTTTCTTTTTTAGTGTTTCAATGCTGATTTCAAAGGCATCAGCATATTTTTCTAGTTTCTTATCATTGAGTTTAATGAAGTTCTTCATTTTAAGATGACGCTTTACCGTCCAGCGGAAAAAGCCAGTATAACCTGACAATACACTCAAATCCATGAGTTGTTTTTCCATATAATAGGCAATAGGACTCAATTCATTGGCTTCTACTTGTTCTCTAATCTCCTCCACCCTCTCGTGAACCGCATCCCATGCTTGCTGCATGATTACATTTTTCGGTTCCCAACCAACACTGCCTACTTTTATATATTTACCCTCCTCATCTACTGCATAACAAGGCTCAGTAAACTTACCTTCTAGCATATTGGCATCATCTTGAGGCACTTCTTGCTTCTTCATGATTCTGAAATTTGAGGGTTAAGAAAAATCTTTAATTCGCAGCTGGCCATGATTTCCGAGTCACAGAACACTTGCGCTTCAACAATGCTTGCATTAAGCACTTCATGTTTGATATTGATTTCTGTTTGAAGAATTTTTCCAACTGGGGGAAGTTGATGAACTTTCAAAGCTTTTACGGCACCTATAAAACCCAAAGGAGGCACTTCACCTTTTTCGGTCACTTCGTATCCCTTGCTTAAAGCAGCTGTTTGAGCCATATTCTCCAACAAACCGGCTTCAGTAAATACACCATTATCAACAAATACATTATCGGATAGAATTTCAAAGCCACTCACCGATTTGCGGTCTTCATGACTAATCAATCGGTCGACCATCATCATGGGCTCCCTTTGTGGAATGTATTTCTTAATATTTTCCAATCCAGAGACCATTATTCTACCACTATTTTTGCAGCCTTTTTTCCAAACTTATTGCATTTGGCTACCAATTTAATTTCATCACCTGCTTTAATACCATCCAATTTGAAATCGGCTTCTTCATTTAGAATTTCTGCTTGCTTTTCGAAAGTAGTGACTTTAACTTCTTCACCATTCACATAAATTGTGACATCAGAAATATAATGAGAATTCACATCTTTTACTTTGTGAATCATATCCGCAGTTAAAGTACTAGAGGCTTTGTTAAAAGTTAAGATTATCTTTTTAGGAGCATGGGCCATTATAGTCATACTTATCATTAAAATGGCAATGATTGAGAATAATATTTGCTTTTTCATCTTTTTGTTTTTTAATTAATCATTAATTAAATACTGAGTCAAATAACTTAGTTGACGATATTTTCAACAAAGTCGTAACGAATATTCAAAACCACATGGCTTTTTACACCACAGTTAGTAGCGCATAAGCATAAGAAAAACGAGCCGATTCAGGCACCATTAGTAATAGCTTATCTCCTTTTTTCAGTTTATTGGTATTGAACAATTCTTCCATCATCAGGTAAACACTGGCAGCACCCACATTTCCCACTCTGGTGAGATTGGTAAACCATTTTTCCTGAGGAATGACTATATCGTTATTGGTTAAGTCTTCGATGATATGTGCACGGAAAAACTCAGAAGAAAGATGAGGAAGGAAATAATCCACATCATCAACTCCAAAATCTCGTTTGTCCATGACTTCTCGTAAAAACTCACCTCCTTTTTTGATGATATTCTTACCCAAAAGCTTCACATCCTGTCGCAAGGAGAAAAGGCTTTTAGTCATTATCTCCTCAGCATCATAATCACGCCAAGGCTTTATGCTGCCATCCTTTAATTTATCACAAGCAGCATACATACAGGTTTCCAGCTCATTGGAGAAAGATCGAAATTCTATCCACTCAATCTTTAAAGAATGTCCTTCTTTATTGGGTTTATTTTCTAGTAAAGCAGCAGCAGCACCATCTGATAGCATCCATCTCAAAAAGTCTTTTTCAAAACCTATGATGGGTTGTTTCTCTAAGTCTTTCCAGTTTTCGCTTTCTAACTTGAAGTTTTTGGCATGCATCCAAGTAGACTGTTTCTCGGAACCAAAGCTTACGGCATTCTTTGTATTGCCAGACATCACACTGAGGTAAGCATACTTTAAAGCTTGCATACCGGCATTACAGCTTCCTCCAGCCGACAATATCTCTGTTGAATTAATAGTATCAGGTCCTAATTCTCCTTGTACCATAGAGACATGAGAGGGTAAAAGCTGGTCAGGCGATGATGAACCTCCTGCCAATAATTCCATGTCTTTCAGACAAAAGTTGGAGCTCTCTAAATTACGAATGGCTTCGGCACAAAGTTGCGCATTGCTATGGGTACTATTACCATTTTTATCCAAAGCATAATAACGAGTTTTAATCTTATTATAGCGAAGGATGATTCTCTTAGATTTGGATGGTTTTCCATCAATAAGCCCTAGATAATCTTCCATTTCCTCATTAGGAACTGGTTGATTGGGTAAAAATTTTGATAATGCAGTTATATAAACGTGATTCACTTGCGTATTCTTTAGTTTTGGAACCTGCAAATATATTAAATCCTCGCAATTTATCAGCTTTTCAAGATTAGGAATCATGCTATTCAAAATCAGACTAAAAAGAAGAATACTGATTATTAATTGATGAGAAAACTACTAACGAAACACTTAGGTTAACCAAAAAGGGATTTCAAAATTTTTTAATACTTTTACTTCTTCATATCAAACTAGCTAGCATAGTATAAAACCCAATTATAAACGTTAAAACATGTTCCTCAAACTAAAATCTTTTTTTCTCTTTTTCCTTCTAGTAATGGAATTACACAGCTTTGCACAAGATTTTTGGGAACAATTGTATTTTCCAGACACAGTTTCAATTAAATGTATTAGTACCAACAATCAAGGTCATATTTTTATTGGAACTGGTGCTACTACAGAAATAGGAGCATTATACCGGTCTATTGACAATGCCCAAACTTGGGAAACTATGTTTAATAATGGATCATTAAGTATATCCTGTATTGATATTAATGAAAATGGTAAAATATTTCTAGGAAAAAATGGCCCCGAAAGTATTGTGATGTCAGAAGATAATGGTCAGACATGGGAAGTTGCAGACCTACCGGATGTGAGTTTCGGTAATGTAATGAAAATATTCTGCATAGGAAACGATACCATTTATGTTAGTCTTTGGGGAGGAAATGGTTCATTAATCACATTCTCATTTGATGGTGGCAATTCTTGGGAACATACTTATATTAATAGTGAGAGTAATGCCTATGCTTCTGATATAGATATGACGAGTTCTGGAGAACTATATGTGAGTACAATAGGAATGAATAATAATACTGGCGGAGTATACAAATCTATTGATGGTGGATATTCATGGGATTTTACAGGTCTTTTTAATCACCAAGTATACTGTTTAGAAATCAACCCTTTAAATGAAGTATTTACTGGAGATTGGGATAGTTTTTATCCTGAGCCAAATGGAATCTATGCACTTCTTGAAGGCCAAACAGAATTTGAAAAAGTTGCTAATGGCTATCATATAACAGATATCGCTATAAGTGAAGAAAATGAAATATTTGTAACAAGTAATGGGAGTATATATCGTTCTAATGATAATGGAGAAACATTCGAAAACATCCAAGATGAAAACTCACAATATATTAAGAAGTTATATATCGATCAGAATAACCTACTCTATGGTATAAAGCAAGATAAATTGATTAGAAGTATAGATCCATTAATTACAAATATCAATACAATTGCAAAAGATAATATTTGTATTTATCCAAATCCAAGCAGAGACTATATAAGTTTTGAAGGCCCTACTGCTATTGATGTTCCATACCTTATTGAAATAACGAATATTCAAGGAGAATGTGTATATTCTAAGTTAATACAAGTAGAAAACTCATACATAAATATAAAAGACTTACAGCATGGAGTTTATGTATTTGAGATAAAAAACTCTGATGACTTTTATCAATCAAAGTTTATTAAGCAATAGCAAACAATGTTAAAATCTTAAGAAACCACTGATTGATAGTATTTTATATTCCTCCTAATCCTCAAAAAGAACAAAGGATAAGTGATATAAAATACAACTGTTGCGATTGGTGCCATGAGGAAAATCATCAAGAGAAGATAGTTTTTGAATAGTTTTAATCTACCTACTCTAGCTGGATTACCTGGACCTCCTTTTTTTAGCACAAATTTGGTCCAAATTTTAAAAATCCTTTTGGCTTTGTGCTCCATGCTCATTAAATGAGGTAACACCTGAACTCCATTATTAGCAATATACTCTTCTTGCAGCTCATTTAACTGATCTGACTCCCACTTCTCTTTTAGAATTTCCCCATAGATATTACTGTTCTGAATATCTTGGTCGGAGACTCCTGGTTTTGGTAGCCATCCCCATTTTCTATCTTTTCGTCCAGTAAAAGCCCAATGCATAATAGTGATGACACTGGTTAGGTTATTTACTTTATCGAATAAAACTAAATGACCAATATAGTTTCCTTTGGCTTCTGAAATATAATTTCGAATACTTCTTTGTGCCATAAACCACATATTACGACAAGCATTGATAGTAATAATGGGTGTATCTTTTGCTAAATCTTTAAAATCTTGAGATTGAAGGAAAGCGGTAGTGGGTATTGATGGAGATAAGAACCAAGTTTGAAAACCTAATATAATTAAGTCATATTTCTGCTTGAGCTGAGGAGGGTAAGGTTTTAAATCGCAGCCTACCTCGGTAACAGATTCTGGAAATGAATCGAAAAACTGTTCGCTGGTCCATGGGAAAGGATAGTCGTTGAGGGGTTGAATTTGGTGGAAAAAGAACTCATAGTTTTCATCAGAATCAAAGGGACTTAAAAAACGGTCGATAATTTCTCTTACTTGCCCCGACTGACTATAATAAGCCACTAAAACCTTCTTTTTTTCCATGCTGCTAATTTAAGTTTTTTTCCTCCTCCCAAAACTCGAAAAAATTAAACCATTGATGGGGATATTTTTCAATCATGGTTTCGAGCTGTTTGATATAATCCTCCAAAATAGCAGCACTCACTACTTTTCTATCTTTTATACTTTTTATTTTGGGATAGGTTTTTCCTTCAGTAGCATAAAAATGATAATGCTTAGCGGTTTCTTTAAATGCAAAGGCAAAGCTCACTGGCTTATTAAATCGCGCTGCCAAATAAAAGGGACCATATGGAAAATGAGCATCTCTACCCATGAGTTTTGAAGGAATAAAAGGTGCTCCTTCTACAAATCTATCCCCATGAATCACAATCATTTCATTTCTGTCCAAAGCATTTTTTATGGCTAGAATATGGCTTAAATCATCTTTTAGAGGGATGATATTCATGGTCTTTTCCGATTGGGCATCATCTAAAATGGCTTTAATATTATCACGCTCATTCTCGAGCATTAGGATATTTACTTTGGTATCGAGACGCTTTAATAATTCTCCGGCCACTTCCCAATTTCCCATGTGGGCACCAATCATAAAACCACCTTCGCTCATATTTCGCAAATGCTCTTCTCCATCAAAATCGAAGGTAAACTGCTGACCATGGCCAGAAAGGGCTGCTACTTTGTCTATCAATACTTGACCGAAACGAAAGTTGTTTTTATAACGGCTAAAAAATGCCTTGAACTTAGATTGTTTAAGTATATTTTGAAAATAGAAACGTTGTGGTTTCTTATTGCCAAAGAAGACAAAATAAAAACCCACAAAATATAATAAGAAATAGGCAGAACGAATGCCCGCATATTTAATGAGGTAAATAAAAATCTGATAACCGAGGGGTGTTCCTCTTGATTGGCCTTTCCAGGAAGGCATAACTTAAGAGTTTATTCGAAGATGGATGAAATCGTAAAACTGGTCTAAAGTCTTTACTCCTACCATATCTTCTCCTTTAATTACAAGTCCGAAAACATTCTCAACTACCACTACTATATCTACAAAGTCAAGGCTATCAATACCCATCTCTTTCCAAGTAGCTTCAGGAAGAAGGTCTTCTTCCTCTATCTCAAATTCATCAATTAAAAACTCGTTAACTTTAGAAATAATAACATTCTTTTCCATTAATCTCTCCATTTTTTGGGCATACAAAATTAAAAGAAAAATTAGAATTTAATAGCAGCAATTAATTATTTAGCAAATTTTTCAATAATTAGTGAAGAATTGGTTCCTCCAAAGCCAAAAGAGTTGGATAAAATCCTTTTAAAACTGGCCTCTTTGGTCTGTTGAACAATATTTAATTTAGCGGAATGTTCATCTGGATTTTCAAAGTTGATATTTGGAGCCATAAAATCGTTTTGAAGCATGAGAATGGAATAAATAGCCTCACTAGCGCCGCCCATCCACATTTCGTGACCTGTCATGGATTTGGTAGAAGAAACAGGAATTTTCCCTCCAAAAGTTTTGAAAAGTGCTTGAGCTTCATTGGCGTCACCTACCGGAGTAGATGTGGCATGTGCATTCACATAATCAATATCAGAAGCCATTAAACCACTTTGCTTTAATGCCATATTTATTGAACGACCTGGCCCATCCACATTAGGTTGAGAAATATGACTTCCATCGCTAGAAAAACCATATCCTTTGATTTCAGCTAAAATAGTAGCTCCTCTTTTTTGAGCTGACTCTAAAGTCTCCACAATTAATGTGGCTCCTCCTCCACTGGGCACCAAACCATCTCTATCTCTGTCAAATGGTCTAGAAGCTTTAGTGGGATCACTATTACGCATAGAAAATGCACCCAAACCATCGAAACTTCCCATGGCATATAAGTTTAATTCTTGTGCACCACCACAAACTATGGCTTCTTGTAAACCTTGCTTGATGAGCAGATAAGCCATTCCGATAGCATGAGAACTACTGGCACAAGCTCCACTGATGGTTGTATTTATTCCTCTCAATTTGTAAATCACAGAAAGATTCATGGAAATGGTAGAATTCATAGATTGAAAAATAGAACCTGAACCAATTCGTGTCGTATCTTTTTTGGCTCTTAGTGCATCGATACTTTCCACAACAGCTTTGCTTGAGCTATCGTTTCCATAAAGAATTCCAACTTCATTTTTCTCCAGATAATCATTGTCAATTTTCGCCATTTGCATCGCTTCTTCCGTAGCCATAAAAGCATAGGCTCCTTGTTCGGCTAATCCTATCCTCATTCTGCGATCTATTTTCCCTTTGAGTGTAGGCTCCGGCACATGACCTGCTAAACCACTTTGATAGCCAAAATCGATACGTTCCTGCTCGAAGCCAATGCCTGATTTACCTTGGTATAATGATTCTTTTACCTCGTCCACATTCAGACCGATGGTACTATAAATTCCTAATCCTGTAATTACTACACGTTGAGCCATAATAAGATTATTTTATGTATACAAACCTCCATTAATTGATATCACCTGTCCTGTAATATAGGAAGAATTTTCTGATGCCAAGAAGGATACCAAATCAGCAACCTCCTCAGGTTTTCCGAAACGATTCATAGGAATCAATTTCTTATGTTCTTTTTCATCAATATCTGCAGTCATATCACTTTTAATAAAGCCCGGAGCGACTGCATTTACGGTTACTTTTTTCCTAGCTACTTCTTGTGCCAATGCTTTGGTAGCTGAGATCACACCTCCTTTAGTAGCTGAATAATTAGTCTGTCCCGGCAAGCCTTTCAATCCACTTAACGAAACCATATTGATGATTCTCCCCGATTTTTTGAGGAGCATGTTTTTGATTAGGGGACGAGTGACATAGAAGAAACTATTCAAATTGGTATTTAAAACATCGCTCCATTCTTCATCTTTCATAAAGACCAAAAGGGCATCTTTTCTAATTCCGCTATTATTCACCAAAACTTGAATATAAGCTTCTGGGTTTTTCTCTTGCCAAGAATCTAAAGCGGATTGAACGGCTTCTAAATCAGAAACATCAAAAGGAAGTAACTCTGCAGAACCACCAGCTTCAATTATCTGATTTAATGTGATTTCAGCTTCGGTATGATTAGAACGATAATTGATGATGATATGAAATCCATCACTGGCTAATTTGATGGCGATGGCTTTGCCAATTCCTCTGGAACCTCCAGTAACAAGGGCGTAGTTTTTTCCCATATATTAAATAGCTATGTGATGATTATATATGAAGTCTCTCATCTTTTGAATATCAGTATATCCGATTCCATCTTGCTCAAACCTTGGAACCACTTTTCTTAATTCAAGGAAAGTACTTTTGGTTTTAGAAGATAATTTGTCATCAAACTTCAGATAATCTACAGCTTGAATGATGGCAATCATATGAACAGCCATCACTTCAAAACTATTTTTAATGACTTTTTCTGCTATTAACGCTGAATTGGCTCCCATACTCACCACATCTTGATTGTCGTTATTATTAGGGATACTATGTACATACATGGAATTACTCAACATCTGATTTTCAGCAACGGTGCTGGTGGCAGTAAACTGCATACCTTGAACTCCCATATTCAAACCTAAAACACCCAAATTCACAAATGGAGGAAGTTTTTCGTTGATTTTATCGTTCAATAAAAAATTCAACTGACGCTCCATGAGCATGGACAATTTGGTGGTGGCCATTTTAAGCTTATCCATTTCGAATGAAACGTAATCGCCGTGGAAGTTCCCACCATGAAATACATTTTGAGCTTCAGCGTCGATAATTGGATTATCATTTACTGAATTTATTTCACCGATTAAAATTTCTTCACTCTTCTCAATAGTCTCAAGAACAGGCCCTAAAATCTGAGGTACACAACGTAGAGAATAATATTCTTGAACTTTCTCAGAGAATACTTTTTCGCTATTGGTTCCATTGAAAAGCTTTTCTTCGCGCTTCTGGAGGAGCTTGCTATCAGAGAGAAGCTCACGCATATGAGCAGCAGTCTCATTCTGTCCCTTATGCTTTTTCACGCCATTTAAAGCAGAGGAAATATGATCATCATAGCTTTCTACAATTTGGTTCAGCATGGCACTGGAATAGATTCCCCAGCCATAAAGATTTCGTGCATTGATGAGGTTAACAAGACCAATCCCTGTCATGGTGCTTGTTCCATTAATCAAAGCCAATCCTTCACGAATATGAATTCCTATCGGTGTTAAGTTTTCCTTGGCAAAAATATCAGCCATGGGCTGACGCTTTCCTTTATAGATAGCTTCACCTTCGCCAATCAAGCCCAAGGCAATATGAGCCAACTGAACCAAATCACCACTAGCTCCTACTCCACCATGTTCTGGTATGATCGGGTAAATCTCCAAGTTGAGGAAACGAGCCAATTGCTCCACCACCTCCACATGAATCCCACTATATCCTAATAAAAGAGTATTCATTCGAGCTAGAATAGCCGCTCTAATATATATTTCGTCAATGATATGGCCACTTCCAGCAGCATGACTTCTAATTAAGTTATATTGTAACTGCTTTAAATCAGCATCGTCAATACGATATTGAGCCATTGGGCCAAAACCAGTATTAATACCATATATGATTTTTTCAGCAGTAAAATCTTTTAGAAATTTGAAGCTTTTCTCAACTCGTTCAATAGCTTCGGGAGCAATCTCCACTTTAGCTTTATGTAAAACAACTTGTTCAAAGGCTTTTAAATCTAATGCGTCTTTACCTATTAATATGTTCATTATAATTTTTCTATAAGCTTGCAAATTTAGAAATAATATTGAAAGCTCAGGCGTATATCATATAGCCATATTGTAATTATTATATAGATGACCATCAATCAATTTATTGCAGTAATAATCTAGAAACTAGTGAGCTTGATTTTAGGTGTCCCAGCTTAATATTTGTTTAAATATTTTTTATTATGCCCTTTTTCGAAAAAGGGCAGCAAAAACAGCCGCTGTATCAGCAAGTCTACTCCACAAATGAATTTTCGGAAAAACAATAAACTCCTCCTTATAGTGACATCCTACAGAGTGTCACTAACGAGCGTCAAACAGTATTGTTTATTATTCCTTCAATCCATTTACTCCGTTTAACGACTTCCTGATAAGGCGGAGTAGACTTCCTGTGGAAGTCTTTATAAACTTTGCGGGGGTAAAACCATTTATACATACCATTATTTTCTATTTGAAGCTCTACAGTTCTATTATTTCTAGATTCTTGATTCGAAGACTGCGGGAAGGCCTGTCCAAACAGGGAGGCCAGCTGAGTGGTGAATGTAAAAATGATAGATTTTTCGCTAAGGCGTTTACGTTTTAAAATGATGACAACAGAATTTGCAATGTAAAAGAATCTATATCGAGATTTTGAATACCATTAGAATCCTACATTGTCATTATTTTTCTACTTAGCGCTAAAAAATCATCATTTTTATAGAGGAGGTAGGGCATTTGTTTGGACAAGATTTTGGTACTTTTAGCTTAAAAGTACAATCAAAAAGAAAAATATTAAGACAAAAGAATGATGTATGCTATATTGATTTTGGTTTCGTATTTGACAAAGAAATTGAATATAAATCTTATCCCATCAGAGTTACTCCTCTTGTTTTCATCAATAGGACTCATTAAAAATTATGGACTGTATACTCTCCATAGTTATATGGGAACTCATTAATACAAAAATAATTAAACTTAGTCCGGTACAGATCATAATAATAGCTATGGCTTTCAATGAGATAAAAGTCACCAATCCTAATGATAAACCTACAGAAAAGCAAGTTTTAATAATTACTGATGAGCAAAAACATTTGACAAAAATATTTCGTTTTTGGTAAGGGTTTCCCAGTGCGAAAAACAGGAGCGGTCCAGCTAAGCTACCTAGAAAAGGTCATTTCCAAAACAATATCAGTTTCCCCTGGTTCTAATATCATTTCAGTTTCTGTAAGCTTTTTAATTGTGGTGCGGGCTGTTTTGTCATTCCAATCGGGAACTGTGATATCCAATGCGGTTTGGTTTTCGGCCCAAGCCCAACTGGTGGTTTTGTAAAGCTCACCATTTTCTATTTTACGCCACTCTATGCTACCATCGGTTTTAAATTTCCAAACATATTGCCAAGTGAGATAGGCATAGCCATGGCCATTTAAATAATAGGTATCAACATTCCATGTTTGGCATAATAATTCTTCTTTTGTAGGAGGTGTTGGCTCTTCTTCCTCCTCTTTTTTACAGGCTGAAAATAGCACTGCAAAAATGAATAATGTTAAAATTGATTTTTTCATCTGTTTATAATTTATTTTCATTTGTCAGATGGAACTCTCGATGAATTTTAATCATTCTCGTGTGTATAGTTAGAATGCTAAAATTCATGTTCGTTTCATTTGTTTTGTTTTTGAATAAATGAAGTCAGGGTGCGAATATTTCACATAATACAATTCATTCGCGCCCTGACAATTTATTGTTTATTTCGCTTTTATATGCTCTACCAACTCATATTCTTGTCCATCTCTAAAAACTATTTTTACCAAGCCCATGCCTTTTTTTACATAGGTTTCAGCTACTTCTTCTTGCTGTGGTTTACAGGTATAATGATAAACATCTTTAATCAAGTTCCCATTAATGTTTATGCTGTCTAATTTTATGGCATACCTCAAATCGAAATAACTCTCCGAGTCATGATGACTACCATCTATACTTGCAAAAGGATGTATGACCACATAAAGAGTTTCATTTATTCTATTAATAAAAAAATTGCTCTTAAACACTTCTTGATTATTAATAGAATACCGTGAACGGATTCCCATTCCAGCATTACAATATTTATTACACTCATCACCATTAGATGGGGTATAAAGATTTGAACCATTCTCATAGCCCCTTAAAATTGAATTCAAAATTGTATCAGATATATTATCTTTGAAAATCAAGGAGTCATATTCATTATACGGGAACCAGGATGACTCATCAGATGTTAAATTAGGACAACCTGGCTCTTTACAGTCATTACAGGAACTGATTATTAAAATCAATAGAATTATTGGGAGATAAAAAAACGCTTTTTTCATATCATATTTTTTAGTGTTTTACAATAAATTTTTCTCTAAATGCTATGCCTTTTTTATTAAATATTTCGATATAATAAAAACCATTTGATAGGTCATTAACATTAATTCCTTTATTTTGGTATAGTTTACCTTCAAATAAATATTGACCTTGTTGATTGAAGATTTTATAAATCATTTGATCTGTGTCAATATCACAAGCAATTTTTATTTCAGTTTTAGCAGGGTTGGGATATAATACAATATTTGAATTATTATGTATTTCAATGGCTGCAGTTTTATTGTCAGAATCAAGTTTTGATTGATACATAACACCCAAATCATTGTTAATTGGTTTAATATAATTATTATCCCTAAAAGAAGATTTACTATTAGAGATTTCAAAACAATTATACTCTTCTATTTTTGCACTGAAAGATGAGCCTTGGTATACATGAAACCCAGGTGTGAGCTTAATTTTATGACCAGCAATAAGATTTAAACTACCAGTTTCATTTGAAGCACTTCCGATACTTCCATTATAATTCATAGTTTCAAAAGTCCTTAAGTTTGCTGGATTTTGAATAGTACCAAAATCTGTTCCATTATTTTCAAAAGGGTATGATTGTTCAACATTAGAATAAACCATATTCCGAAAATAAGCATAACCATTATGTTCACCAAGATGCCACATTTGGTACCTTCTATAAAGTAAATACATCATCATATAATCAATCCCATTATAAATACCATGACTATCATTTATTCCTGATTTAAATTCTTCTGGACCATTTTGAAACCTATTTCCTGCTCGCCATCCTGGAGGTGCCATATTTGGAAGTAAACAATCATCACAACCATCAAAATCAAAAGGAATATTTTGCTCAATTCCATTTCCCTTCCAACTATAGTTATAAGGCCCACATAATGGAGCGGAAGCTAATATACTCTCTATTCTTTCAATATAATCATGTTCTTGTATTTTACGGTAATTGTCTTCCCATTCGGTTATGTGCAAAGCTGACCAGAGTAATCCATAAAACAGCTCATGATCTGTACGAACATCTTCTTTAGTTTTTTTCAAAAGTCTATAAATTACACCAGGTGTTCTTCTAAGTTGAATAGGACCTAATGAATGATCCCAAGAATCACCAACAACAGCTAAATTAGCTAAAATAATTCTAGAATAATAAGGGCCAATCCAAAATGAAAAATCTTGTAAAACAGCAATGAATTCCCAAATACTAGCTCCATTTCCAGTTTGTTGATTAAATGTTTCACCTGTAATTTCCTCCACAGCCTTTTTAACACCATATCTTATAAATCTAGCATTCCAAGCCTCTCTACCAACTTTATCTCCATGAGGATTTTTCACAACCCAATTTTGCACTCCATAAAACTCAGGATGAGCAGGGGTGGCAGGTATTACAGAATTCGCAACGGCCAAAGACCACCAAATATTGTCTTCTTCAAGGAGTTCTAATCCATCAGTTGCACCTTCTCTTAAATGCTCTGCTATTTTCAACGCGTTTGTTTTAGCACATTGTCGAAAGTTAAATGGCATATTATAACCTGTTTCAGTATTATAAAACCATACGAAACCATCAGGGGCAAATTTCTTTACTAGAGCTAAACCCATTAATAAAGCAGCTGCCTGATCAATACTCATTTCTTCAAACTTTTGCTCTTCATATGAAGGAGGTACAGATTTATTATCAGCCCAAAATCTATCTGCATAAAATGGCATTCCTGGTACAGCTTTTGTGTAATGATCTATTGAAGGGTCTATACCTTGATTAAAATTGGACATATCGAAATTAAATGGGCCATTACCATAGCCTAAGCCATAAGTTCCATCAGTTAAAGACACATCATGGCGCATAAAAAAACCATCATGTTCTGCTGTTTGGTTCCATGGGGCTTTATCTTCACACATATCTAATCTCTCATATGTTTGCAAAGCGTAATAAAGCTCTGTCAATGTCATATCATTAAACTCATCCACTTCAGCTTCTAGTTGGTATGACTCCAGTGCAAGAACTCCCATATACCATCCTAATTTAATAGTCTGATCTCCAACTGAAATGTTTTGTCCTCTCCATTTATGCCTCGATGCTACTAAGCTTTTACCCTCGCCTGCTCCTATGTCTATAAAGTACTGCCGGAACCTATGTCTATACCACCAATACTTCTCATGCAGTTCTTCACTAAGATCTTGAGCAGATGTAGTTGGAGGAATCAGATTTACTAGAAAAATAATTATAATTATCTTTATTATATATCTTTTCATATTCTTATTATTTAACTAAATTTCTAATACTACCTTTTAAATTCAATGATGATAATTTCATCTTCATTTAGCGATTCCAATATTAGATTGGATGAGTTTAGTTTCGTAATATCATATTTGAAAAGTCTCTTTTTTAGTTTTGATGCCTTTAAACCTTTATCAAAACCTTCAATTTCAATATTTTCTTGATTATCAACCCAAGCCCAAGTTGTTGTATCTGTAATTCCTGTGGTAACAAAGGTATTGATTAGCTTTCCATCACCAATAAACTCCCATTGAAAATCCATCATATAATTTACTACTTCCCCATTTATCGTATATTTATCAATATTCCATTCTTGACATAGCAAATCATCCTTACTAATTTGTGGTTCCGTCTCCTCATCTTTTTTACAAGAGCTCAACCCAATTAGAAGTGCTGCAAGTATTAAAACTATATTTTTCATATTGTTATGTTTTTATTGGTTTTCAAGTTTTTCTTTTAAACTATCTATCTCCTTCTGCTGTTGAGCAATATCCTTTTGCTGTTGGATAATATAAAGAGTCAATTCCTCCACCTTCCTTAATAAGACATCATCCATTTCCCCAAGGTTGTATCCATTTTCGGCAAACTCCTTGGCGCTCTTTACTTCTGGTAAATGTTTTTTAGTGTTTACGTAGTTTTCTAGCTCTGTTAAGGGCATTAATGGGTAATCTTGTTCAAATACATAATCGGAACTGGGGACTGTTTCGGTTACTATAATTTCTTTGGCGTTAATGGAGCCGTTAACTGCTAACTCATGAATTCCAGTATTTTCTGTTCCTATACCAATTTTTCCATTAAAAAATAGATTTCCATTTATATCCTTAAATTGGGGTTCTTGCCAACTTGCATCACCATCAGCATCAGCTGTTAAAACGTAACCTGTAACATCGGTATTGGTTGTTATCTTTATTTTTTTTGTAATGAAGGTTCCGTCGTGAAGGGTAAGCCTTGTGGCACTTGGATCACCATAATAAACCATTTCTAATGTCATTTTATCTACTCCTTGACAAGCCCAATTATAACGAGCACTACTAGAACTAGTTTTAAATGTTAATTCAGGTTTACCTGACTCATGACTAGTCTCCATTAGAAAATCAGAATAGGTATTGCCTCCAGAGTATGTTGCTCCAACAAATCTCAATCCTATCGTTTGTGACCCAAAATCAATATCCAATGGAGATTGGGGGTTATTCGTTCCAATTCCTACTTTGCCATTAGCTCTATAAATATTGCCATTACTTTCTTCCCATAAACCTGGTTCTGTTACAGTTCCTATACTTTTCCAACTGGCCAAACCCGCACTGTTGGAAACTAAGACCTTGCCATTTCCAGCACCACTAGTCATTTGGAAATTTGTAGTTTTTGTTCTCCCAATCACCTCAAGTGCATTGGCATCATTGGCATCATCGATTCCAATTCCAACATTTCCCCATTTATCAATACTCATACCTCTCAAACTAGCTTTCCCAGCTCCACCACCTCCATATAGTGATTTTAGTAGAATCGTTTTACCAGTAGTTGAACTTCCAAAACTTATCAAACCATTTGTTGTTGAAGCAAAATTTAACTCTGAATTAGTTCTAATTTTACCGTTTACATCTAATCTAAAACCACTTGTACTTGCTTTCCCAATACCAACATTAGCAGAAGTTCCTGAATTATAACTTATACCATTGCTTTCCGTACTCCAGGGCGAAGGGTCACCTCCACTACCTCCTGTGCTTGGTGCAGCCCAATAGGCTGTTCCAAAACTACCAGCGGTTAAAACATCTCCTGTATTCCCCCTTGGCAAAATTAAACCCGTTGCAGAAATTGTTCCGCTAACATCTAATTTAGAATTCGGTCTGCTAGTTCCAATTCCCACATTATCAGCATCGTAATATAAATCTGCTTTATTGGCAAGTGTCCAGTAATTTGTAAGGGTTTTACCATTTTTATTATTTGAATTATCCAACTCTAGTTTGTTTTCTACTTTTTTTATATCTGTTTGTGCAGAAACAGATGAAACCATAAATGCTATTATAATAGCATACCATAACTACTTTTTCATGAATGAAAAGAAATTATAAGAAAGCTCAAAGAATGTACTTCTAATTAAATTCCAATGACTTTCTCTCACCGATAACATTACTTAATTGCTATCAGCATATATTATTACTACTTTTGTAGCTTATTCGGCCCGATTCTAAGTTTACCCCGGATTTGTTGCGAAAATGGTGAGAGCTAAGGACGGGCTGATTGTTTCTTTTTTATCATAACAAATTGACCAAATAAGCGAAACAATGGCCGCCAGCCAGCTAAGTAAATTCGCTTGCCTCCAATTGATAAATCCTTTTTTTGCTTTGTATCACACCAAACATAGCCCTATACTTTTACAAAGAAATTAATAAAACAGTACTGAATATATGCTCTATAGGTAGTAATACGGGGGGGGGTATGTCTATTTTGCTTTTTCGCCTTATATATTTGTATATTAGACTTTTCTATGGTTTCCATGCGATAATTTAAAAAATAACTTGAACAAATATAGTAATATTCTTTATATACGTAAATTTAAATTGAATAATGACTGAAAAGAAATAATTGAGGAGGGATATATCTATTAATACTCTTTTTGGGGTTTTCGTAACCCTATTTTTTGAGATTTTTTTCATCTAATAGCAAAAGCGCTGTTTTCAGATTGTCTTTTGACAAGCCCATTAAGTAGTTATTCTTTTTATATCTGTCTCTAATCTACTTTACAGCAGAGCTAACTAGTGCCTGCACGAAAACTGCTTAATTTTGGAGTGCTTAGTCAGAAGACGTCAAGTTCGAGGCTTTCGCAGTTTTGAAAGTCAGGCGTCCCGACTATAAATGTCGGGATAACTGTTTTCAAAACAAGAGTAACGAAGAAATTGGCGTTTTCTAGCAAGCACTAACTATTGGTTTCGCCAATGATCTAATAACTGGTACCAAGAGCTTTTATAGCTTTCACTGCGCTCCAGTACAAATTCTTTATCTATTAGCGGCGTGTTCACGATGTTAAACACAAACTTAAGATCATTATAATCGGCATCAGGACCATATTCCCATACCTCACTGGCCTGTTCTTGATACACATGATCTGGAGGACCATAAATCATAAATATCATTCCTCGATCTGTTTTCCAGCCTTCTTTATAGGTAGTAAAGATTCTGTTCGCTCTTAACATTCGGGCATAATAGGTTTTCATCATTTCCTGACTCCTCTCCTTTGTTCTGTCCTCAAAATACCAAAATTCATTAATGGTATGAGCAGGGTCGTCGCCCAACATCATTGAAAATTCTTTTCTGGCATTTAAATATCTTAGGGCAAACACTTTTTGAGCATCGGAGCTTACTGATGGAAAGTCATCATAAAACTGCACTATGGTTTTTCCTGCTAAATCATCCTTTTTTGCATGGATTTTATAAACTCCAGATTTTGGTAATTGTATTAAAGAAGAAAGACCATCTTGCAAACCAAGATCGAATCCTTCAAAAATTTCTGGTTTAGAAAATTCCACTTGTTCTAGATTGGAATATGGTGGTTTTGCTGGAGAAAATTGTGGTTTTATATAACTTAGGTGAAGAACCTTAGCACCTGTATACCGATACTGTATTCTGACTTGCTTTCCATACTCTAACCATGGAAACCAAGATATTTCATTGTTCTCATCTAAGACTCTATAATTCTCAGCGGCATCCTCAGTTTTAAAAATCCTCAGAAACTTTAAATAATTGCTTTTATTTACTGGGTCTTGAAGGCTCACCAAAATCACATAATTGGAATTTTGCACCAAAGGAAGTGGAATTTTTATCTGAGCCACTCCATTTTGGATCTGATCAAAAGCCAATAATTCACTAAGCTTATAGGAGTCCGTTTCTATCACATCCTTTTTATTCATGGAAGTATAAACCGCATAAGTTAAAGTCATATAGCTATATATTTCCAGCTGATTGCTCTTTAAATTAGGAATTAATGATGGTAATACCCTAATAGATAGTTCTGACAGGCTATCATTTACATGAAACACCTGTTGCTGCATCATCCTACCTGGAAATTCATCAACATATTGTTTTGCTGTATTATATTTATTGAGTTTATTGCTTTGAGAGCAAGAAACTAGAGTGGCCATGATTAAAAGAAAACCAAAAAACTTAAGAAATCGATTCATAGTTATATGTTTTTAAGACTTACTTATAGACCAAAAGTTATGCCAAAAAACCACTTGAATAAATAAAAGTATAAGCACAGTAATAACAGTAGTTTAGGTTTCCATCTTTGGTTTTTTATTATCTTTGAACATCTAAACACACAATTATGAAAAAGTCCATATTTCTATTTGTATTGGCTATGATTAGCCATAGCATTTTTGCTCAATTCATTTCCTATCCCGCTGAAATTGTTGGAGGAAGCTATAATTATAAAATGGTTTTCGAACAGGAAATATATTATCCACAAGCGGCCAAGGAAGCCAAGGCCGAAGGAGAAATCATCATCTTTTTTACGGTGGGAGAAGATGGTTTCGGTAAAGATTTCAAAGTGGTTCAATCTGTTCATCCAGAATTAGACCAAGCTTATATCGAAATGATGAAGTATTTAACTTGGGTTCCTGGCAATAAAGATGGCGCAGTATGTGCGTCACAAGAAAAAAAATATCAAAAATTTAAAATTAAGAAATATGATAAATTGGTCAAAAAAAGAGGATACGATCAACCTCCTTTTCCATATACTCCCTACTCGTCAGAAATGACATTAAGGCCAAATAGCAAGTTGGAGCAAAAGACAAAGCCATTTTATAAAAATAAAGAAGTAAATGTTTATAAATTTATTTCAGAGTATATTAAAATTCCTGACGCAGCAGTAAAACAAGGAATTAAAGGAGAAGTAGAAATTGCATTTATAGTTGAGCCTAGTGGCAGATTGAGTAATTTCAGAGAAATTAAAGGACTTGGCGGAGGCTGTACCGAGGAGGCCTATCGTTTGATTCAAATGCTCAAATGGGAACCAGCCAAAGCAAACGGAGAATATGTGAGAAGCGAATATCAGATTACAGTTAATTTTGGGAATTCGAAGTATTAAGGAATAAGTGAACAGTGAACAACTAAATTTAAATGACTAATCTCCAAACAAAACCAAACTATTAGTTGTTAGTTATTCACTGTTAACTCAATTGAAAATTGAATGAAGAGAATAGGTTTGTTATCAGATACACATGGTGTTTTGCATCCTCGAGTGAAGAACTTCTTGAAAGATTGTGACCAGATTTGGCATGCCGGAGATGTGGGAGATGCACAAGTGATTGAAGATTTAAAAGAAATAGCTCCAGTGCGAGCCGTCTTTGGGAATATTGATAATTCTGTAATCAGAGAAGCCTGGCCAGAAGATGCTATATTTGGTGTGGAAGGCCTAAAAATATATATGACACATATTGGAGGTTATCCCGGAAGGTACCAACCCCGTGCTCGTCAACTCATAGAAGCTCATCTTCCAGATATCTTTATCAGTGGGCACAGCCATATCTTAAAAGTGATGCCTGATAAAAAGAAAAGACTCCTCCATATTAACCCTGGCGCTGCCGGAAATAATGGTTATCATAAAAGCATTACCTGTATTCGTTTTGTATTGGATAGGGGAAGAATTGATGATTTGGAAGTATTTGATTTGGATAGGAAGAAGAAGATTTAATAACAATGCCATGGAAAATACTCAAATAAAAATTGGAATTGCACAAATAGCTCCAGTATGGTTAAACAAGGAAGAAAGCACTAAAAAAGTAATATCATTTATAGAAGAAGCTGCAAAAGAATCCTGTAGTTTGGTAACCTTTGGCGAAACCTTATTACCGGGTTACCCTTTTTGGATTTCACTAACCAATGGAGCTGAGTTTAATTCAAAAATTCAAAAGGAAATATTTGCTCATTATCTAAAGAATAGTATCAATATAGAACGAGGAGATTTAAAAGATGTTTGCGAAACAGCCAAACAACTTAAAACTGCAGTATACCTGGGAATTGCAGAACGTGCAGAAAACAGAGGAGGCCATAGTATTTATTGTTCTCTAGTTTATATCAATAAGCTCGGTGAGATAAAATCGGTACATAGAAAACTTCAACCTACTTTTGAAGAAAGGTTATGCTGGTCCCCTGGAGATGGAAATGGTTTACGAGTTCATAAGCTAGAAGGATTTACTGTAGGAGGTTTAAACTGCTGGGAGAATTGGATGCCTTTAAGTAGAACCGCTCTTTATGCTCAAGGTGAAAACCTGCATGTGGCCGTGTGGCCAGGAAGTGCTCAAATCACCAATGATATCACAAGATTTGTAGCCAAAGAAAGCCGCTCTTTTGTGATTAGCGCCAGTGGATTGATGCGAAAAGAAGATTTTCCTGCCGAGACTCCTCATTTGGATCTAATTTTAGCTCAAGCACCAGAAATGCTAGCCAATGGAGGCTCTTGTATTGCTGGCCCCGATGGCGAATGGATTATTCCTCCTCAAATCGGGGAAGAACAACTAATAACTGCAGAATTAGATTTGAATAGCGTATACGAAGAAAGACAGAACTTTGACCCAAGTGGCCATTATTCTCGTCCTGACATTACTCAGCTTCATGTAAATAGAGGCCGACAAGCTTTGGTAAAGTTTAATGATTAAGACTTATAACTATTTAACTTCTAGCTTCTAATTTTCAGAAAACAATTCCTGAATATCAGTCACCTGAAAATTAAAACCCTCCCCTATTATTTTATCCGAGGAAACTCTGCTTCCTTCTAATAATATGGAAGACATTTCCCCATAAATAAGTTTAAACACAAAGGAGGGTACCGCAGGCATAAAGAAGGGCTTTTTCTTGGCTTTGGCTAAGGATTTCATTAATTCTTTGTTGCTGATATGACTAGGAACTACAGCATTATAAATCAGTGTGTTTTGAGGAGTCTGATTTTGCAACTTCTGCTCATATACGAAATAGAATAGTCTAGCTAAATCATTAAGCGCTATGCAAGGCATCCACTGTTTACCTGAGCCTAAAGCTGCACCAAAACCCATTTCTACAGGTTTTAGCATTTTCACTAATGCTCCTCCCTTTTCACTCATCACCACTCCTATTCTGAGTATGGCTGTTGGAATATTGAGCATAGTGAATTGTTGAACACTGGTTTCCCATAGTTTTACCGTTTCTGCTAGAAAATCATCTCCTGCAGCATCCTCTTCCTTAAATATTTTATCTGAGGTGAAGGTTCCATAATAACCAATTGCAGAAGCTGAGATAAAGGCATCTAATTTCTTAGATTTCTTTTTCACCATATCAAAAAGCAATTGCGTAGATTGGGTTCGACTGGAGATTATTTTTTCTTTTTGCTTAGGTGTCCAAGCTTTGCTAGAAATATTTTCCCCAGCTAAATGAATAATCACATCAGCAAATTCGATAGCCTCCTCATCTATTTTATCGTCTTCTACATCCCAGTAAAAAGAACGAATTGTTTGTTTGTCAGGATTTCGACTTAAAATGGCAATCTCATGTCCCTGTTTTTGAAAAAGAGCAGCAATTTCTTGTCCTACTAATCCACTACCTCCGCTTATTAATATATTTTTTTTCATAACTTTTAGTTAACAGTTAAAAACTAACAGTTAACAGTTCGATATAATAAAAGCAGTTATCTTTTTTTTAACTATTAACTGTCATCTACTATCTGTCAACTATTTTACCAATCACATACTTCTCGTGTAACTCCTCCAAACTAGTACTCTTATCTGCTTCATGAATATGTAAATGAAAGAAATTCAACTTATTAAAAACAGAAAGCGCTTCATTGAGCTCCTCTTTTTTCAAATTTCCTATCACTATTTCACTCACCTTGTGCATGTCTTCGAAGGCAAACATGACCTCTCTTATCCCTTTTTCAGTGAGAGAAACTCGTTTTGCTCTTTTATCTTTGGCATCAGGATATTCATAAATCAATTCATTCCGAATCAAACGCTTAATGATCTCACTACCACTTGATATTTCTAATAAATGCTTGTGAATCAACTCATTTTTTAATAGGCTTTTTTCTTTTAAAAGTGTAGCGAGGAAACCAAATTCATCAATGGTTTTAATGGAAGTATTGGTGAATGCCTTTTTTACATAATGACGCGCAAAGCGATATAAAGAAGTGAGCAAAGTGGAAAACTCTACTTCAGGATATGTTTTATATTGTTGATAGTTATTTTTATCAAAATCTGAATTTGATGAATTTGCCTCACCTAAAAGCACTTTATCTTTTAAATAAATGGCAAACTCTTTTATGTCAGTATTCCCCACCTCTAATTTATAGGCCTCCACATGGTCTAAAATCTCCTTTATCAACTTAATTTGCTCCGACATCGTAGTAAATTTAAATTTTCACAATTTTTTAAAACTTTATTACTATGTTTTTGTAATATATTTGCAAAATAAATACAAATAAGTATAATTATGAAATTTTACCTATATTTTATCAGTTTATTAGCAATATCCTTATTGCTTATACAGTGTAAAACCACAAAAATTGAAACTGAAAGCAAAATGACTATTCTCATTGATTCAGAGGATAATGGACCAGAAATGACCATTAATTTTATAAATGGCATAGGTTATAATCGCCCAACTTATGTTTTATGGATGGAAGATTTGGAAGGTCATTATATAAAAACCTTATTTATTACGAAGTCATATGCTAGTGGTATTTTTGGATATGAAATGCAAGGTGATAGTATTTGGATAAAAAAATCTGGTCCATCCTATCAACCAGCAGCACTTCCATACTGGTCTCACAAGAAAGGCGAAACTAATGGTCAATTGATTCCTAGTCCCGAGCAACCATTTGTAGACGCTTATACTGGAGCAACTCCAGAACAAAATTTTGAAATAAAAACCTCCTCCATGAATTTGGATAAGAAATATAGAATCTTTTTAGAGGTCAATCAATCATGGGATTGGAACAGCTTTTGGACGAATAATAAATATCCAGAAAACAAAGCTTATCAGCATTCTGCGCAACCTAGTATCGTATATGCAGTGGAGATTAATTCCGCATCGGAGTCCTTTTTCTTAAACCCAATTGGGCATGGAGATGCTAAGGGAGAGAGCGGAAAACTATTTACTAATTTAAACACACTTACTTCGGCTCTAAAAATATTTAACAGCATAGAAGTAAGAATCAATTCTCAAAATAACTAAAATGAAAAAACTATATATACTTTTCAGCCTATTGATGTTTACTTCCATAATATTCGCCCAAAAGGGTGAAGTTAGAGGTATTGTCAACGATGCAAAAAACAACGATCCCATTCCATTTGCTAACATCATAGTTGAAGGAACGACCATAGGTTCTACAAGTGATTTAGACGGAAACTTTATCATCACCGGTCTTGAACCAGGATATATCAACCTTAGAGTATCTTATGTGGGCTATCAAAGCAGTATCAGCTCCGATATCTTGATCAGCAATAGTAAAACACCATTTATTGAGATTGGACTTGAACCTTCACAAAACGAACTTAATGAAGTGGTCGTAAAAGTGGATTACTTAAAGAAAACTGAGGAGGCTCCATTATCTATGCAAAGCATAGGAACGAAGCAAATAGAAGGCAATGCAGGTAGTAATAGAGATATCTCTAGAGTTATTCAGTCCTTTCCTGGCGTAGGTTCCACTCCTGCTTTTCGTAACGATGTGATTATTCGTGGTGGTGGTCCGAGTGAGAATAGGTTTTTCCTCGATGGTGTGGAAATCCCGGTGTTGAATCACTTCTCCACCCAAGGAGCATCAGGAGGACCTGTTGGTATTATTAATGCCGACTTTATTCAAACTGTAGATTTTTATAGTGGTTCTTTTCCTGCTGCAAAATATAATGCTTTAAGTGGAATCTTAGATTTCAAGCAAAAAGAAGGAAGCAAAGACAAAACCAATTTTCAAGTTAGCTTAGGTGCCAGTGAAGCAGCCTTTACCGTGGATGGCCCAATTGGAGATAAAACCAGTTATATTTTCTCCGTAAGAAGAAGTTATTTACAGTTTCTATTTTCCGCCATTGGACTACCCTTTCTTCCCACCTTCAACGATTATCAATTTAAGCTAAAAACCAATTTCAATCCTAAAAATCAGTTGACCATTATCAGCTTGGGCTCATTAGATCAATTGAGTTTGAATACAGGAATTGAAAACCCAGATGCAGGCCAAGAATATCAATTGGCACAAATTCCAGTGAATAATCAGTGGAGTTATACCATTGGAGGTGTTTATAAGCACTTCTTCGACAATGGTTACCATACCTTGGTTCTGAGCAGAAACATGTTAAATAATGAGTTCTACAAATATCCAGATAACGTCGAAAGTAAAGATAAAATCTTTGATTATAAGTCTAGAGAATCAGAAAATAAGTTTCGCTATGAATTAAATTATCAGAAAAATGGTTTCAAGTATAATTTCGGAGTGAATACGGAATATGCAGAATATGAAAATCAAACCATACAGCAATTATTTTTAGAGGATTCCTTGTTTACGCTGAACTATAATACCAATATTAATGTGATTAAGTATGGTTTATCGGGCCAAGTTTCCAAAACTATTCTCAAAAACAGATTACTAGTGAGTTTGGGTTTACGTAGTGATGGTAATAACTATAACAGCAAAATGGCAAATCTCATCAATCAACTATCTCCAAGATTAGCATTAAGTTACTCTTTAACAGACCAAGTTCAGTTGAATGCAGGAGTAGGTAGATATTATCAGCAGCCTTCCTACACCACGCTTGGTTTTAGGAATAACGAGGGTATATTGATGAATGAAAATACAGCAGAATACATTGGTGCCAACCACTATAATTTGGGTGCAGAATACCGCTTTAATTCTCCAATGACCTTATCAGTCGAAGGTTTCTATAAGGATTATTTTCAATACCCTATTGATTTAGTTACGGGTTCAAGTTTAGCTAACCAAGGTGCAGAATACAGCAGTGTTGCAGGAGCAGTACCAGCAGTATTTACAGGAACTGGAGAAGCCATTGGCCTTGAAGTATTGCAAAGAATCAATTTCACAAACTTTACACTTTTGGCCTCCTATACTTATGTGAGAAGTAAATTTACTGACATCAATAATGATTTAGTACCCTCCTCTTGGGACAGCAAACACTTGCTTACCCTAACTGGTAGTAAGCAGTTTAAGAAAAACTGGAGAGCTGGTTTTAAATGGCGTTATGTGGGTGGACTACCTTATACGCCTTATGACCTAGAAACCTCAGCCAATGTTGAAGCTTGGGATGCCAGAGGTCAAGCCTATTATAATTATGGTGAAATCAATACCCTTCGCTACGATCCTTTCCATCAATTAGATTTAAGAATCGACAAAAACTATTTCTTCGATAATTGGAGTTTAATGGTATATTTAGACATTCAGAATGTATATAATTTTAAAGTTGCTGGTCAGGATTATGTGATTAGAGAAAAAAATCCAGATGGTTCCTATATGACTACTAATAACGGACAAGATTATGTATTACAAAGCGTTGCTAATGAATCGGGAACTGTTTTGCCTACTGTTGGGATCATGGTGAAGTTTTAGGAGGAAGATGACGGATGACGGATGACAGATAATCGAATTGGTTAAAATGTCAGGAAAAGCAAGACAGAAAGCAGAAGTAACGAAAGTTCATTGGTTTACCCTTTCAAACCCCAAAAAGAACAAAATAAATGATGAAACAGAACAAACTTATTTTAATCTTATCCCTGTTTGTGATAATCATAAGCACTGGATGTAGCTCAACTAAAGATATGAAAAGAACAAAAACGGTAGAACATTTGGAATTGGATAAATTTCTTGGAAAATGGTATGAAATAGCACGTTTTGACCATTCATTTGAACGCGGATTGAGTGGTGTAACCGCAACTTATTCAATGCAAGAGGATGGCAAAATAAAAGTATTGAACCAAGGTTATAAAGGAGGGCTACAAGGCAAACTGAGTCAAGCGGTGGGAAAAGCCAAAATCCCAAACCCTCAAGAACCCGGAAAACTCAAAGTCTCGTTCTTCTGGATCTTCTACGACGATTATTTTGTTATGGAGCTTGATGAAAAAGATTACCAATGGGCTTTAATTGGATCCTCCTCCGAAAAGTATTTATGGATATTGAGTAGAAATCCACAATTAGAAGATGCTGTAAAAGTGCATTTATTGCAAAAAATGAAGGAAAGAGGATACGCAGAGGAAAATCTTATTTGGGTAGAACAGAAAGTAAATAATAGCTAACAGTGAACAGTTAATATTTGCATGACTGATGTTTATCTACTGCCGAAACATTAAACTTCCCAACCTCTTAGCCTTTTAACTCAAAAACTTACCTCAACCTATCCATAGAACGAATCAGTTTTTCATCTTTTGTAATGCCTCTGTTGGCTAGAAATAAAAAGACAAAAACCAAAACGGGCATAAAGCTTGCAAATTGATATTCTGGTGGATTCCCGACACTTTTTTCCAAAATCCCCATATAACCTAAAAAATAACCAGCTAAAAGTACTAAAGTAGTTGCCATATTGATTTTTGTTAGTAATAGTTGGCGTTTTCTGTTCTTAAAAGACACCAAAGTGATAATACTTAATGCAATAATAAGAATGACAATTCCCATTAATGGCAATAAAAACATCGAACTTAATTGCAAACTTGGATTGGGGTCGAAAAAGTTTACCTGATAAACATAAAGCGCAAGGTTGCTAGAACCATAAAACTTAGCCAAGGGAAAGGCAAACATAAGGGAGGCTGCAATGGCAGCTAGTATTAAATATAGACTTTGAATTCTTTGTATCATCACTAATAAATTTTGAATGGCAAAGATAGGTTCTTCCTCTCATTTGAAAAAATTCTAGGAAAAATAAATGTCCTAATTAAAAAATATTATATTTGCACAAACATTCCTAATAATCATTCGGTAAATAATAAATTCCCGTAATTTTATTTTTAAGAAGAAACTAATCATAATTTTCATTTTATGTACGATATTATTGAGTTGAGCAGCAAGAAAGTATTGGAGCTCAAAGACATTGCAAAAGATTTACAAATTCCAAAGTTCGAAAAACTGCTTAAACAGGATTTGATCTATAAAATCCTCGATCACCAAGCTCTAAATCCCACCCCTGAAATTTTAGAAAAGGAACAAAAAGAATCTAAACCAAATAAAAACAGAAAAAGGATCAACCGAGCTCCCGATGCTTCTACCAATGTTGAAAGAAGAGAGAGAAAACCTGAAGCTAATAAACCAAAAGCGGAAGCGAAAAAAGAAGATACCCAAAAGGTAGAAAAAAAAGCTCCCCCAATTGCTCCTAAGAAAAGTAATAACACCGAGCTTATTAGTGAAATGAAAGAAGCTGGTGCCGATTTATTCTCTGCAGAACAAAATAAGCCTGCTAAAAACAGACCAAACCCAAGAAAAGCTGCTGCTAAACCTCGTGAGAAGAAATTAGAAGCTAAAGAAGAAACAAAAGAGTACACTGAAAAAGTCTCTAGAGAAAGTACTGACAAACCAGAAGCTAAAAAAGAAGATAAAGCTGTTGTTTCGGATAATGAAAAAACAGAAGCTCCTCGAGAAAAAAGAGAAGCCAGACCAGAAAGAAAAGAAGCTCCTCGTAAATCTGATGTTCGTGATAACGATCGTAAAGCTGAAAACAACGATAACGATCGCAAACCTGAAGCTAAAGATAATGATCGTAGAACTCCGAACCCTCGTCGTCAACAGGAAAGAAATACTCCTAACCCTCGTGAAGATAGAGAAAAGAAACCTGTTTACGATTTCGACGGAATCATTAATAGTGAAGGTGTTTTAGAAATCATGCCTGACGGTTATGGATTTTTGCGCTCCTCTGATTATCATTATCTAAATTCTCCAGATGATGTTTATGTTTCTCAATCTCAGATTAAATTATTTGGATTAATGACTGGTGATACAGTACGTGGTAGCATTCGTCCTCCAAAAGAAGGTGAAAAATATTTCCCATTGATTAAAATTTCTACCATTAATGGAAAAACACCTGAAGAAATTAGAGACCGTATTCCTTTCGATTATTTAACTCCTCTTTTCCCAGAAGAGAAATTCAATTTAACAGGACATAAAGGAAGCACTATTTCAACTAGATTAATCGATTTGTTTGCTCCTATCGGTAAAGGTCAGAGAGGATTAATTGTTGCGCAACCCAAAACTGGTAAAACTGTTCTTTTAAAAGAAGTGGCCAATGCCATTGCTACCAACCATCCTGAAGCTTATTTAATCATATTATTGATTGATGAAAGACCTGAAGAGGTTACTGATATGGAAAGAAGCGTAAAAGCAGAAGTGATAGCTTCTACCTTTGATGAGCCAGCAGAAAGACATGTAAAAATAGCAAATATAGTATTAGAAAAAGCCAAGAGAATGGTAGAAAGTGGTCACGATGTTGTGATTCTTCTCGACTCTATTACTCGTCTTGCTCGTGCTTATAATACAGTATCTCCAGCCTCTGGTAAAGTATTATCAGGTGGTGTTGAAGCCAATGCCTTACAAAAACCAAAACGTTTTTTCGGAGCGGCTCGTAATATTGAAAGAGGTGGGTCTCTTTCTATTATCGCTACCGCTCTTACCGAAACGGGTTCTAAAATGGACGAAGTTATCTTTGAAGAATTTAAAGGTACTGGTAATATGGAGCTTCAGTTGGATAGAAAAATCTCTAATAAGCGTATCTACCCTGCTATTGACATCGTTGCTTCTAGTACTCGAAGAGAAGACTTATTAATTGACAAAGAAGCCATGCAACGTATTTGGGTTTTACGTAATCACTTAGCAGACATGAATCCTGTGGAAGCTATGGACTTTGTAAAAGACAAATTAAAATTTACTGATAATAATGAAGAATTCTTGATGTCCATGAATGGATAATCAGAATTGACAATCATATATGAGCCGATATTCCTTGATGGGATATCGGCTTTTTTACACCCTGCAACTATACTTAATCAAAGCTATAACAACCACTTAAACCCCATAGACTCTATATGTTTTTATCTGAATAATTGGCACAAATATTCAGATAAAAATTGTTGACCTTTATTTTTAATTTTCTTATAAATTAGCCCTTCAAAAACATGTGTATTGGCCAAAAGAAAAAAAAAAACCTAAATGCAAGTCGAAATTCTCCATATGCCATTATTCTTCTACATTGGTAAATACGGTTATATGACTAAAGTGGCTTTCAGTCAAAAAGAAAAATATAGACACATTTTGATTAATCATTGGTAATACTTTTTAAGTCATATTAAAAGTGGGAATTACCTTATAGCAAATGCCCAACCAATTCAGCATAATCCACGCCATCAAAATTTCCGGAACTCATTAAGAGCAGGTTCTGATTTTCCCAGTTTTCTGAGTAAAGTCGTTCTAATAACTTTTTTGAATCGGTAAATACCACTAAATCTTCTCTGGCGAAGGCTTGTTTTACTTGTTCTTCTGAAATGGATTCTAAGCGCTTATGTGCGATGGTATGTGGATTGAAATATACTATGGCCACATCTGCCTTATCCATAGCTCCTCTATATTCTTTTAAAAACTCACTATTCAAACTACTAAAAGTGTGGAGTTCCATGCAAGCGAATAATTTTCTATCGGTAAATTGTTCTTTCACTGCTGTGGTAGTCGCTTTCAGTTTAGATGGACTGTGGGCAAAATCTTTATAAATAGTAGAAGTGTCATTTTTTCCAATGGTTTCTAAACGATTGCTGGCTCCAGTGAAACTCGAAATGGCATTATAGAAATCTTTAGTCTCCACTCCTATTTGCTCACATACTCGTCTAGCCCCCTCGAGGTTCATCAAATTATGTTTCCCAAATACAGAAAGGGAATAGGAATGACCTTGATATTTTATTTTTGATTTATAATCATCAGCATTAATGGTGAATTCTGGAACATCATAAGCTATTACTTCAACATCCTCTCTTACTGTTTTATAAAGATCGGCTAAATATTTATCATCGGAACAATAAATTAGGCTGCCATCTTTTTCTATTAAGCCAATAAACTTTTCAAATTGCTCCAGATAGATATCAAAAGTTGGGAATACATTGATATGATCCCAAGCCACACCACTCAACAAAGCGATATGAGGATGGTAAAGATGGAATTTAGGTCTTCTATCTATTGGTGAAGACAAATACTCATCACCTTCTAATACAATATAAGGTGCATCGCTGAGCTTCACCATGACTTCGAAACCTTCTAACTTGGACCCAACCATATAGTCGGTTTTAATATTTAGTTGGTCTAACACGTGGAGGATCATTGCCGTGATGGTTGTTTTCCCATGGCTTCCGCCTATCACAATCCTAGTTTTATCCTTCGATTGCTCATAAAGAAATTCAGGATAGGAATATATTTCTAATCCTAGCTCCTTAGCTTTTGCCAATTCAGGATTATCTGCTCTGGCATGCATACCTAATATGATAGCATCAATATTACTATTTATTTTCTTAGGCTGCCAACCCATTTCTTTTGGTAAGAGATTATATTTATCCAATCTTCCTTTGGAAGGCTCAAAAATTTCATCATCGGAACCTGTCACTTGGTTTCCTTTTAAATGTAATGCAATGGCCAAATTGTGCATGGCAGCTCCACCTATAGCAATAAAATGGTAGTTCATAACTTCAATATTTAACTCAAAAATACAGAATTAATGCAGGAAATAAGGACTAGTAAATATGACTTTGTTAACAATGAAATTTTAATTATATTTGTCTAAAGGCATAATGTTTCACCTACAAATATTTCATTATGAAAAGACTACAATATCTTACCTTATCTCTCGTCATCGTATTTTTAAGCTCATGTAGCAATATTGTGTATCATCATCCTATTCCAAAGGATCAAATATCATTAGCGGAATTCCCATCCGAACTCCAAGGTTACTATGTAGACAGCGATGGAGATACCCTCTGTATTGCCAGCAATAAATATAGTTATGGTGAAATGAACAATCAAAGCTTCCTACAGGGTGAATTAGGAGCCGATTTGGTTCTGAAAAAATTAGACAGCTACTATTTTATGAATTTCAAGAATGAGGATGGTTATTGGGAAATGATTGCAGCGCAACTTAGTTCTGAACAACTTAGCCTTTTTTGTATTGATATTGAAAATAAAGAGCAGATAAAATTAGTAAATCAGCATATTGAGAAAGGGAAAGTGAGATCAACAAAAAAAGATGGAAAATACATTATAAACCCAAGTGATCAAGAAATATTGAACCTATTAAACGACTCAAGAATATGTCAAAAAGAATTGCTTAATAAGCTTAAATAAATGGAACGTTCTATACAATTTATCGTTAGGTTTTACAATCGTGTGCATCAGGTATGGGAAAACCAGAAAACACATTCCCGATTAGCAACATTGCTTGTTCTAAGCTTTTTGATTTCTTTGGGGATGTCGCTGTTTTTATATTTAGGACTAGTTCCGGAAAACCTTGAATACCTATTTCCAAAAAATATATTTCAATCTATTCAAATTAGCTTTTCACTCTTATTATTAATTGAGGTAGTAGGCTTGGTTTTCACCTTATCTAATTCTGTTTCCTCCTCTCTGGTGAAGCAATTAGAAATCCTAAGTCTTATTCTATTGAGAAGTGCATTTAAGCAGTTTGGAGAGTTTTACGAGCAAAATAACTGGGCTGATTTTGAACCCGTCATCAGTATGTTATCAGATGCTTTTGGAGCCATGGCTATTTTTATTATTATTCTGCTCATCAACAAAACACTAAAACACACTCCAATTACTGACGATCCAGAGAGCCAAACCCGATTTATCATGTTTAAGAAAGTAACAAGCCTGATATTGTTTATGGTATTTCTGACTTCGGGTATTTATGATATCATCCTCTATCTTCAGCATTCTCAAGCTTTCGACTTCTTCAAAAACTTTTATACCATTCTCATATTTGCCGATATATTTCTTGTATTATTATCGCTCCGATATAATTACTCTTATATTGTGGTATTTAGAAACTCCGCTTTTGCAGTAGCCACTATCATTATAAGAATGGCACTCTCAGCACCAATCTACTATAATATAGGTTTAGGAATATTAGCTTCTCTTTTTGTACTTGGGGTTTCATTTTTCTATACGAAATATCGACATTGCAGCTCTGATGTACATTAATCTGCACAAGAAATCCTACCGATTCCATTTAATGGGGTTAAACCATTTTCAGTATTCGCAGTGGTAACTTCCAATATCTTCTTAATGGTAAGAAAATCCTTATTAAAGAACTTGATAGACAAGTAAAATCCCGTATCGGTAAAATATACGTAATTACCAGCTTTATCGGTAATCGTAAAGTTCTTATTATACTCTATATCTTGATGAAATTTCTCTTTTAGCATCCCCACCACTAGTTCTGCTGTTTCTTCATTAATACTACTAAAAACATATTCACCCATGAAATACTCATTTCCACAGTGATAAAGCAGTGTTTTTTCATTGCTATGAAACAATCTACTTTTATAACCCATCACTCCAAAATCCACTTCCTTCTCTTCACTAACTGTGAAACAATCGGGCTTACCTCTTTCCTTCAAAGTCTCTTTCAAATGTGTACCAAAACTCAAATCATCAAAGTCAAATACTTTTTCACTTTGGTATTGAATTGGACTATCAACTGCTTTATGAATAGAAAGAATATGGTAGTAGAAATCGTCTTTGAAACAATAAGGGTGTGGCTTTTTCCTTGTGTATTGTTTGAATTTCAATACATATTTTCGGCTATACTCACCAAAAATCAATTTGTGAAGAAATAAATTTATAATCTTTCTGAATCCTATCGCTATAACAAAAATCACAGCGATTATAACGATAAATGAGTTCATAGATGCGTTTAAAAAAACGGTTTACAGGCTAGAAACCACCTGTAAACCGCTATTATTAATTATTCATCAATATCTTCAGTAGAAATTTGATAGAGCCCTAAATCTTTCAAATCAAAATTCTCAATATATTTGAATTTATCTTCATTTTGTGCCATTCCGATTTGCACAAAAATATCAGCTGATTTTTTATGTTCCATATCTCTTTGCGCATCATTTAGCAATAAGTATCCAATAATGATATTTCCAGCCATCTCCACCATTCTACGTGCATGGAAATCCCATAGATCAGAATCTTTATCACGTTGGACCATTTGTACAGCCTTAGTGTATTGCTCTGTCATAATAATTAAACGACGCTTGATGTGCTGTAACTCTGGTCTATAGTTTTGTTGCTCATAATCACGGATATAATCCAAATATCCGCCAGTGCTTACACCTCTAATAGCCGCTACCACTTGTAACTGAGAAGTACCTTCGTAAATGGTGGTTATACGGGCATCACGATAGATTCTTTCAATTGGAAAATCTTTCATAAAACCAGTTCCACCGTGAACTTGTAATGAATCGTAAGAAATCTCATTACTATATTCAGAAGATACTAATTTCAATAAAGGCGTGAAGAAATCGGCTTTCTTAGAGAAGTATTTCTGATCTTTTCTTTCCTCAGGAGTTAATTTACGATTCTCAGCTAAAAAGCCATATGACTTATAAATATCTACAAAACGAGCTGTTTCATAAAGTAAACTTCTAATACCATCAGTTTTTACTTTCATTCTTGTCAACATCTCATAAACAGCAGGATACTGGATAATTGCTTTTCCGAATTGCTCACGTTCTTTGGCATACTTTAAAGCCTCACGATAAGCAGCTTCTGCAATACCTACAGACTGAGCTCCTACACCTAAACGTGCAGAATTCATCAAAGACATCACATATTTAATCAATCCCAATCTTCTAGAACCTACTAGTTTTGCTGGTGCATCTTTAAATACCAATTCACAAGTTGGAGAACCTTTGATACCCATTTTATTCTCGATACGGCGAACGATTACTTTTTGCTCTGTTCTGTCATAAACAAATAATGAAAGTCCTCTACCATCTGAACTCCCCTCCTCAGAACGTGCCAACACTAATGAAATATCAGCATCACCATTGGTGATAAAACGCTTCACTCCGTTTAGGTACCATTGGTCTTCTTCTTCGTTATATGTCGCTTTTAACATCACCGCCTGGAGGTCGGAACCAGCATCTGGTTCAGTTAAATCCATTGCAGCAGTGGCACCTTCGTTAAATCTAGGAAGAAATTCTTTCTTGATGGCCTCATCACCGAACTCATGAAGTGTTTCTGCACAATCTTGTAATCCCCATATGTTAGCAAAACCAGCATCAGCTCTAGAAACCACTTCTGCAGCCATTACATAAGGTACGATAGAGAAATTTAATCCTCCATATTCTCTAGGAAGTGACATTCCAATTAAACCAGCATCAGTTAATGCTTGATAGTTTTGAGATGTTCCCTTGGCATATATAACTTCGTTATCAATTAATTGAGGCCCGTCGTGATCAACATCCTCGGCATTGGGATCGATAATATCACCACAAATCTCTCCAACAATCTCTAAAGTTTTGTCGTAGGTATCTAATGTATCTTCAAAATCAAGAGGAGCATAATCATACTTTTCTTGATCCTTATAATTATCTTCTTTCAAATCCACACATTTCTTCATCAAAGGATGCTCGAGGTGGAATTTCAGGTTTTTATTGTCTGTATAAAAATTTGCCATTTTTTTCAATTTTTAAACTACCAATGGGCAGCTAATGATTACTTGGAGTTTTTCTTGTAATACTTAATCATCTTAGGAATAACCTCCTCTACTTTTCCTATAATTGCATAATCGGCAATTTGATTGATAGGAGCAGCAGGATCAGTATTAATAGAAATTACCTGAGAGGATTCTCCCATACCGGCAGTATGTTGAACCGCACCAGAAATTCCACAAGCAATATATAATTTAGGACGAACAGTAACTCCAGTTTGACCAATTTGACGTTCGTGAGGCGCAAAACCAGAATCTACAGCCGCACGAGAAGCGCCAACTTCACCACCTAAAACTTCGGCTAAATCCTGTAGTAATTTGAAGTTCTCTTTGCTACCAACACCATAACCACCAGCGATGATAATTTGAGATCCTTTGATATTCACTTTAGCAGGCTCAATATGACGCTCGATAATCTGAACTGCAATATCAATATCCTCTAAAACAGCCGCTACATCAAAATTCTTTACTTCCCCTTTATGATTTTCATCAAAGACTTCCATCTTCATCACACCCTCCCTAACTGTTGCTATTTGAGGCTTAGTTTCAGGGTTGATGATAGTGGCAATGATGTTTCCACCAAAAGCTGGACGAATTTGATATAAAAGATTTTTATAGTCTTTCTTTGCTTTTTTATCTTCATGATCGCCAATAATCAAACTGGTACAATCAGCCGTTAATCCACATTTTAAAGCAGAAGCCACTCTTGGTCCTACATCACGGCCATTAAAAGTAGCTCCAAAAAGTGCAATTTGTGGTTCTTCTTGTTGTAAAACAGAAGTTAATACCTTAGCATGAGCACCACTAGTAAATGGGCTTAAACTTTTATGGTCAGCTAAATGAACCATATCGGCACCAAATGGGAAAATCTCATTTTCAATCCCTTGAAGCTCGTGACCAATCACGATAGCTTCTACTTTAACTCCTAGTTCATTGGCCAAAGAACGACCTTTGGTTAGTAGCTCCTTACTCACATCGGCGATATGCTTCTCTTCTGTGAGTTCACAATATATAAAAACGTTGTTCATTTCTTTACTTTTAATGGTTTTAGCCGATGATATGACCTTCTAATAACTCTACCATTAAGCTTTCAATATCTTGATCGGTACTGCTTAATGTTTTGGATTCTTTGGCAGCAAAAACTACATTTTCGATAGCTTTTACTTTGGTTGGAGAACCAGAAAGACCTAGTTGTTCCACATCAGCTCCAATATCTTCTACTGACCACTCCTCAATCTTCAAATAAGGACGAGCAGTATATAAATCGGTATAATCTTTTGTCTCGTTTTGTAATTCAGTAACAGTACGAGCATGTTTATAGGTCATTAGTTTCTTAGCGTGACGAGGGCGACAGTCATCAGCGGAGCTAGGAACTGTAACAGCCAAAGGAAAAGCACATTTCACAGTCTCTACTCCTCTTTCAATTCTACGTTTGATGGTGATTTCCTTTTCGTTTATATCTAAAATATCTACAGCATAAGCTATTTGAGGAATTCCTAATTTTTCAGCAGTTTGAGGACCTACCTGAGCAGTATCTCCATCAATAGCCTGTCGACCAGCTACCAACAAATGAAATGGAGCTAATTTTTTAACGGCCAAAGAAATGGCATATGATGTTGCAAGGGTATCACTCCCTGCAAATTTTCTATCAGTAACTAAATATCCTCTATCGGCGCCACGATACATGGCTTCTCTAATGATTTCTGCAGCTCTAAATGGCCCCATTGTTAAAACAATAACTTCAGCACCTTCCACTCTATCTTTCACCTTAAGAGCAAATTCCAATGCATTTAAATCTTCCGGATTAAAAATGGCCGGAAGTGCAGCACGATTCACTGTACCATCAGCTTTCATGGCATCTTTACCAACATTTCTGGTATCGGGAACCTGCTTGGCTAATACAATTATTTTAAAACTCATATACTTTTTTTTTCATTTGTTACGTAATAAAAAATCGACTTTTGATGCTGAAAATTCCAAAAAAACGCTTTCAAATTTTCAAATTTTAATGGGAAACAAAAATAATCAAAAGAATAGGAATAGCAAATTGTGGATCTGTATTTAGAATTAATACGATCTAGCTATCATTTAACAAAAAATAAGAGTAATAAGCTCCACTATCTAAATGATATACCAATATATATATTCTCTTATTGATTTATACAATAATAGCTTATAGTGTGTATTATCAACCTATCTGTATCATTTAGGCTTACTAATAAAACTCAGCGAAGTTTCAGCTATACCTCTCCTTTAGACCTTAGCCTAACACCATAATTCTGAAATCATTTAACACTACAAACAAAAACACAATGCTTAATATTAGTAATATATAAGAAATAACGTTCTCATGAAGAAACTACTGAAACCATAAGTCTTTTACCTTTTTACTAACTTATGGGTAGATAGCTCTTTTCCTTTGATGATATTAAGTATATATATCCCTGATTCTAGATGGCTTACATTCATGTAGTTTTGAGCATGAGTTGATAAAACCAATTGCCCAGAAATATTATAAATATTCATTTCAACAGCCTCCTCTAGACCTGTTATATATAGTCTATCGTTAACCGGATTGGGATAGGTTCTAATCTGACTTACTGGAGTTTCCTCTATGCCAAATGCTCTGGAGTTTTCATAATTAGGACTACCAAAATCATTTACACAATCCCAGTTTTCTGCAATAGAATTGTCTAAATCTGGATTTATTAGTTCCATTGTTGGACCTGCTCCATCAGCACACATTGGCCAAGGCAAACTATCGGTAAACACCACGATATCATGCAAAATACCCTGATCATTAAACAAACGAACGGCATCTCCTCCACCACTTAAACCAAATCCCAAATCACCAATATGATTAATATCATTAGGGAATACCGATTCAAAATCTTCTACATCCTTAGCAATCACCAAATATCCTTTAGCTGCAATAGAAGTAGATACCGGAAAGGTAAAAGAATTCACATCAAGCTCATCCCTAATTTGCCAATTTGAAACATCAACCTCCTCTTCATTAGGATTATATATTTCTATCCAATCATCAGCATCATGATCGTCACTCGAATTATAATTAATTTCGTTTATAAGCAAAGGAGCTACTGTAGTCTCAATAAAATGAGGAGATACCAAAGTATAGCTTTCTAAATCAATACTTATTACACTCTCTGTAGAAGTACTTGCTCCAGACCAATGTGAGAATGTATAACCTAATTCTGGAATTGCTTTTAGAATAACTGGAACCGTTTCAAAATATTCTCCTGACCAAGACAGTGATTGTATCCTTAAGTTATTATTAAGCTCAACCAATCCTTGCGAAACATCCTCAATATCAATCGTTAATTGATGCATAGCAGGCAAATCGAATTGTTCCATAATATGCTCTTTCGCACGGCTAGGTCTAGCTTCAGCCCAATCATTCATTTCAGAAACATAGTATTCTTGATCAATGGAAAAAGCATCCCATCGAGTATAGTGATCATCAACTTCTGATTGAATATTATTTGAAAGTTCATTAAAATGAGAGATCACATTTTCAGGTAAAAAACGAGTATTTAACTCATCAGCATATCGATTAATAAATTGGTTTCTAAAACCTAAGTTTTCAATCAACTGCCTAAACAATAATGTTGACCATTTAGGATTTGGATATTCTTCTCCAATTGGATCCAAAGCTCTAAACAAAGCATTCTCCCAATAACTATTTGTTTGCCACCAAGGGCCAAAACCAAAATCTAAATCATATAAAATCCATTTCCACTTTCCTTCTGGATACTTCCATAATTTAAGATTATGAATTGGCCAATCGCTATTATTATAATATATTTGGGCTACTTGATATACAGCAAAGTTAGATATATCTATTTGTTCTTCTATATAATTGAAGTTTTCATTAATACTTAAATCTGTATTTTCAACATAGTCTAATAAGGCAGCATATTCTTCGTTATACCCATGGCCTTCTTGGTTGTCTGCATCTAAAATTACAATTTCATCTGGATCTACACCGTGTTTTGAGGCTAAAAAATGCTCATTGGTTTTTTCTCTCATATTATACATTCCCCAATACTCTCCATTCAAATAAGTAACAACGGGTTGGAATTCAAGATAATCAAGACCCGAACCTTCCATTAAGCTAGTTAATGCTGCATCTTTTATTGATGAAATCAACCAATCTTGGCCAGAGTTTCTAAGCACAAAAGCCTCAAATTCATCATAAGGGAGCTTATCAAAAAATGGATATTTAAACTTTGATACTCCATATTTTTTTCTTGCATAAAACGCTAAAGATCTTTGTTCATTTTGTCCTCTACTATATCCACCATATATTTTCACTCCTGCATTAAATTCTATAGCTATATCATTGCTACCTGCTTTATAATAAGCTGCATGAATAGGTCTTTCCCAATCTTCCCAGAAATTAGCTCCCCAGTGTGGAGAATCTTCATCATAGGTGCCCTCTTCTCCTAGTACATAAATTCCGTATTCTTCATCAAAGAAATTCACGGGATCAGTGGTGAGTAGCATGACATCCAATTCATGGTTGCTATTATATACATAAGTATTACTAAAAGGGCCAGCGGTGAAATAATTAGGCTGAAATATACTTGCTCTAATCACTGTGGTGCTATCAATATACAAAGGTGATGTATAAAGTGTGGAAGTGATCGTTGGCAAAGAAGCATCAGTGGTATATCTAATTTCTTGGCCTGGTGTCTGCCCAGAAAGAGAAAGGTTAATACTTCCACTAAGCATACCTCCTAATTCTGAAAACACAACTGCCTCTTCAATATACCCTTGATATTCAGGGCCGCTATTAACAGCTCCCTGACTAGGTTCACTAAGATATACTTGATTTCCAGCAGAAGAAATGCCTTGTGCCATATTTGCCGGAGCCCTACCTGCTACAAACTGATCTATAATGTCTAAATTTGGATTGCTTAATGTTAATGTTTCACCATCAGCTGAAAGCTTAAAATTAGTATGAAGAGCCACAGGAGAAAGGTTTAAAATAGCTGGAGGTTGAATCCCAATAGGATGATTGCTAGAATAACCTATTGATAAAAATGGGATTAAGGTTAAATCAGAAGAGGAGCTTTCTTGATTATGAACTTGTATAGCCAATACATTTTCGCCATCATTAAGAAGGTCTAAAGGATTCTCTACATCAAATTGGTCTGGACTATCACCATCAGACATCTGACCTTCATGATCCGTTGGGGTACCATCATCAAATTCAGGAGGATAACCTTCTATATTTGCCCTTGCAACTTCTATTCCATTAATGTAAGCTACAAAACCATCGTCATAATCTATATGGAGTATTAATGAGCTAATATCATCATATTCTTCCACAATAAATGTTTTTCTTACAAAAACAGATTTTGTTCCTTCGGGCACAATAGTTTCGTCATCGCCATCAGCATAACCAAATCCAGACCCTCCTTCTTCCCAACCCGAATCGTTAAAATTAAGGCTAGTCCATGAAGCTGAAGGCTCCGAAGTAGGGATTATATATTTAAACACATCAAATTGCTTGATGATAGTTCTTGGGTAAGAACAGGTATTTATATCTTTTGAAGAGGCCCATAAATAGATATACTCATTGGGATATAATTCAATATCTGGAAAGCTCCATTTAGACAAATCAGATTCATCATCTGTTATTTTCCAATTGTGAAGAGCAATAGGGGTGTTTCCATAATTATATAGCTCAAACCAATCAGGAGAATTCCCATCCTCATCTGATGTAATACTGTTGTTTAAAACCACTTCATTAATCCGAATATCTTGAGCATACAAAACAACAGAAACTTGTAAAACAAAAACAATAACGAATATATATTTCAGGCAAAAATTCTTCATTTTTATAGTAATATTAAACTTTAAAAAATATTAATAACTGTATTTGCTTATAAAGTAGCTATAACACAAACATTCTGATATAAATTTCAAAGATAATCAAAAAAGATATCACATATTTTTAATGTATTTATCATCTAAAATACAAGATATATAAACTCATTTACAGTGAAAACATATTATTGGATAAATCTAATTTACAAATACATTATCGGCATGTTCAGTTATCAAAACATTGAATTGATAATCTTTTTCCCAATCTACAAATTATTTATTGGTTTTGATCTGGCGCCTAATGGTTCGAGCTTGCATGATATGAGATATGGTCCATTTCTTAATATAATCTTGCATGTCTTTTAATAGAAAAGTATTTCTATAGGTATAAGCACGACCAAACTCATCAACTTTTCTAATAAAATCCTGATAAGAGCTTACGTATTTATTGATTTGAGTTTGATTATCATGATCCAGTAATTCAGGAGCAACACTGGCATATTTTTCAGTGAGCTTCTCAAGTTCTTGGAGTATTTTTTTCAATCCTTCTTTATGATTCTCTACTCTCGTATCGCTTAAGTCTCGTATTTCATCATGAATATCTAATAATTCTTCATGTTGCTTATCAACACTTGTGATACCAACTAAATAGGCATCATTCCAAGTGCGCTTTATAATTTTAGGTAATACCATAATTTTTTTATTTATTCTCACTATCGAAAGCGGTACGTGTCATCTCACCCCACTTCTGGTTGTTTTTAATGAAGAAGCTAAAGTTCCCTCGAATAGCAAAATACACATTTAATGGGTGAAACACTATAACTTCAATTAGAGCAAAAAAGATCACTTGAAGCAAATATCCATAGCCTTTATATTTATTAAACATGATAGCCTCGAATAAAACACCTAACATGGAAAAAGCAAAGGCGAAAGACAATACGAATAATGATAATAATAGATAGCTACTAGAGTTTACATCTCCAAGTATTATCAAAATTATAAAATATACAACTCCAATTACCTCTACAATTGGGGCTAACCATTCAAACAAGACCCAATATGGAAAACTCACCATACCAATTCTACCGTAACGCGGATTAAACATCATGTCTTTGTGTTTCAATATGGTATCAATAGCTCCTCTTGTCCATCTATTTCTTTGGCGAGATAGTATTTTAAACGAGGAAGGTACTTCTGTCCAGCATAAAGGATCTGGTATAAATGCCACTTTATATTTCATTTTCAATTCATTTCGCATATACTTTCTCATGCGAACTACAATTTCCAAATCTTCCCCTACAGTAGTACGATCATATCCACCCACTGCCACTACAATATTTCTATCAAACATTCCAAAGGCACCTGAGATAATCAATAATCCATCCACTTTACTCCAAGCCATTCTACCTAAAGTAAAAGCTCTAAAATACTCTAGAACCTGAAACTTCACTAATAACGCTTTAGGAAACCTAACTTTAGTAATTCTTCCGTCTTTAATTTCGCAATTATTAGCTACTCGAATTACTCCTCCAGATGAAATTACTTTTCTACCTCTTTCTTCTTCTAGAAATGGTTTCACCAGTCTTAATACCGCATCGGGCTCAATAATACTATCCACATCTACAGCTACAAATAAATCGCTCCTCGACACATTGATACCAGCATTTAAAGCATCTGCTTTTCCTCCATTTTCTTTATCTACTAAAATAAGATTGGCATATTCACTATGTATAGAACGATAAATGCCTCTAATTTTACTAGATTTCACCTCGTATTCTATTGCCATTTCCACCTTTATAAGTCCATAGTGTTCAATGGCCTTTGACAAACTATCATCAGTACTACCATCGTTTACAATAATAACATTGATTTGAGGATAATAAATGGATAAGAGACTTCTAATATTCTCGATGATACTTTTTTCTTCATTAAAGGCAGGAGCAATAATAGAAATACTGGGGAGGTTCTTATAGCTTAAAATACTTCTATAATCGAAATATTTATTCTTATTAACATAACGCCTTAATTCAACAGTAGAAAGAATAGAGATAAGTACATAAATAATAAATAATATCAATGCATATATCAGAAAGAAACTGCTAAATATATCGGAAAATGTAAAAAGTAAGGTCATAATCAATTATATAATGTTAAAGTCTGCCACTTCACGACAAGCCAATGCAATTCTTTCATCATCCATTTCTTGATATTTAAAAAACTGGGTGACATTATGCTCAAATAACATTCTAAGTGCATATACTTTAAGTAAAATACTATCATTCTTAATTACAGTATCAAGAAACTCTGTAATCCGTTCGGTTAAATCAACTTTAGACAAAGCCTTCATGATATGTAATTTATTCTCCTGGCTTTCTGTTTCATATTTGGTCAATAGGAAGTCGATATCTACTTCAGATTGTTCATTACTCGTATACAATTCCCAAGCAACTTCTCTCAATAAATCATCATTATCTTCCAATGCTGATTTTACTAATTCTCTTTGATCTCTATTTTCATTTGCACTAACCAATAATGAACCTGTTACACTCAATCTTGAAGAAGGAGATTTTATCATATCCTGATAATTGGTATTATTCACCTTTAAACTTCTATCTATCGCATTATAGATGGTATTTATAGTAAGTTTAGAAAGGTGGTATTTTTGAGTTAACAAGAAGTCTAGGTTATTTGTTTCTGAAAGCCTAACATAAGCCACAATAGACTCATATCTAAGGGCATAATTTTTACTGGTAATATATTTAGAAATCTGACGCTCATAACCATTAATTCCCAAATAGGAAGCTATTTTAAAGCCTATGATCTTTTTACTGATATTACGAGAATAAAGGAAATATTTCAATCGTTTATTAATTCTAGCATCCTCCATGAGTTGGGTAAACTTATATCTAAAATCTTCAGAAATCAAATTTTGAGTTTGAACTATCACGCTAAAAAATACTTCAGTAGCAAGATTGCTCTTTACATTTTTTCTAAAATACTTATAGATATCTTTATAATTATTGACTTCATCAAAATAATCAGAATACAAAAACTCAATCATCTTTTCGGTAAAAGCTTTTTCATATGCTTTTGCATTCTGCTGTTGTTTCTCTTTTACATATATAAAATAGGCACTAGCTATGACAAAAAACAAAGCAGCAATAAATGACCAAATACTAATATATACCAAGATATGTATCCACCAATCTAGGTGTTCAAAGTATTGATATACGGGATTAATCAATTGGTAATCTCCTATCCTTACACTGGGAACATAAAAGAAATATGTAAGAAAGATTATAAGTCCTATTAATAGTACTATAAACACTCTTCCAATTAAAAATCGAATATTACTAAGAATATATGTCATCATTAGAATCGGTGTTTATAAATGATTTCAATAGTATAACGGTTTCTAAATACACTTTTGGCCGTTTCTTCATAAGCAAAGCCAAATGATATTTTCAAATCGTTTGTTGTGGTCACCATTAAGCTTTTTTCTAGCTTAATTCGATAAGAATTTAAATTGAAATAATCCCCTATAGGATCAAGTAGATATCTTTCATCGGGAGAATTACCATAAGCCAGTTCTACACCCCAATAATTAAAGGAAATATCTCCAAACCTTCTTACGTTTGCAACAAAAGAAATAGAATTTCCATTTTCATCAATTGTATAATAAGGCCTGAAAGCAAACCAATATTTATTTAAATATTTACCAATATGTCCGGTTAAAATAGGAACATGCTTATCAGTAAAATACATATACCTTGCTCCAATTGAGGCTTCAAACTTAAGTTTTAATGGGAAGAAATATTCAATACCTGCTCTATGTTTTGGAAATACTTCATTCATAACAGATATTCCATAATTAAAATAGAAATATTTTGATTTCTTTAGCATATGGTAATAATCTACCTCCACTTGTATTCCATCAGTTCCAAATCGATTGGCATAATTTAATCTAAAAATAAGCATATTCTTTTTTATCTTAAAACCATAATCGATATAGGCTAAATGCTGTGGTTTAGGATCATTATTATCAAATAAATCAATGGCGTAATATCCAGTAATCGTATTTTTCTTACTCTTTATTAAGATATCTCTATAAGCATTAAACAAAGGAGTAGAATCCAGCAACGGCTTTTGTTCCTCTGGTTCAAAAACATTAACTGCAGAATCATATTCTATTAAACCATTATAAGCATAAAGCCTCTTCTGTGCTAAATTATAATCATTAGCATAATCATTCTTTTCCGCAAGGTCTGCTGTGTTAATCACTTCATTATATTCTTGATTCCACAATAGTGTATTTAACCAAATATCATAAAGCTCTTCGTTTTTGGGTTCATTTTTATAGGCATAGTCTATATATATTTTTGCACTATCATACTCTCCTTGCCAAGCATAAGATTTCGCTTTCATAACTAAAGCACTTAGATTACTAGGGAAAATATTCAAAACAGAATCCGCATTTTTAATCGCAGTAGGATAATTTCCTTTTATGGCCTCCTCATGTGCTTTCACTAATAAAGAATCTCTAGTCATTCTATTTTTTGCCAATAACATATTATCGTAAGCCTCCTGCATAGGAACTGAATCCAAAAGCTTCTTAACCTCTACATCTTCAAACTGTTGAACAGCCTTATTATATTGATTCAAATTTTGATAAGCATAAAGTTTCTTTAAATTCAGATTATAATCATTTTCATAACCCTCATTCTTAGCAACTTCTACAAGGTCTAATAAAGCTTTATATTCAGAATTCCATAACAGTATATTCAACCAACTATCGTACATCTGTTGATTGGTATTGTCTAATCTATTTACAACTCCAATAAAATATTTAGCTGTCATATAGTCTTCATTCCAAGCATTTACATTGGCTGCCATGATATTAGCATCTATCCTATTGGGTTCGTCCTCTAATAGTGTATTTAAATTGATCAGGGCCTCATCATATTCTCCATCCAATGCCAATTGAGAAGCCTGACTTAATAATGAATCGGCGTTCAGCTGTCCAAAGGAAATTTGAATAAACATCAAATTCAACACAATGATGAATAGGTATAATTTATTTCTCATATAGTAGCATTAAATTCATTTTGTTCCAATGAAATCCAACTGTTTTTCAAATCATATAATATCATTCGAGGGTCGATGGGTTTCTCATAAAAATAGTTAGCTCCTCTTCTTAAGGCTTTGGTTTTCATATCATGAACATCCACACCAAAATATAGGATGCTACAAGTTTCTCTTCGGTTCTGACGTAAATAAGAGATGGCCTCAAATATGGCTCCTCCAGTTACAATTTCATCAACTAGAATCAAGTCGGACTTAGACGTAATTACCGATTCTCTCAATTCAAACATGGAAGAATATATTTTCACAACAATACCATCATAGTATTTCTTGAACATATATTCCATGGTGTTGGAAAATACAGCATCCTCCGATACAATACTCACAAATACTAAATCGTTATTCATCGCTTTTGAATTTTTGAGTAATAATCATTTACAATTTTTGTAGTTAAGGGTTTATAAAAATCCCAGAAAAAACTAACTCTTTCTTGTGGTACATTTGAATAGGCAAACGAACTTCCCCAGCTTGACTTAGTAAATTTAGAGGACTTTAAGCCAATGGGATTGTCAGAAAAATCTCCTGCAAAATAATAAAATGGATAATCGCCTTCTCCTTTAACCACAGCTGGAAATACTGTTGGGATATTAAAATGATTTAATATAGAATCCCCTTCCTTATTCAAGCTTAAGTGATAATTAGAAATAACCACATTGGGATCATAAAAATAACAGATATCAAACCAAAAAGGATACTTCATTACCTCAGGTAAATCATATTCCTCACAATAATTATCAGAAGTATGAATATATGGTACTTCGTCCTCAAGGTGAATTCCATTTTCCACTATCACTATTCTATCATCGTTTCTTACAAAAACTATCCCAGATTTCTCAAATGGCCATTCTCCATATTGATTTACATAATTTCTTTTTACCCAACCTGGCAGCTCCAAGTTTACAGCAGTATCTAAAATATCAAAATATCTTCCTACCCACGTACTCCATTCCATGGAAAACATTTCTTCAAATTCTTTTCTTTCTCTTTTATTTGTAGGTGAAGCTATGATATTGAATTCTGTCATGATGAGTTTCTTCTGTTCCTTCATCCCCTTTAAAACATATAATTCTGAGGGAGTCAACTTGCCATATATATGCCTTGATCGCTCCATTGGAGGTAATTTCTTATAATTCATCGGTGCAACATTTGGATAAGCATCCCACCATTCAGCAACATATATTCCATATAAATCAGTATAGTAAAGCATATCGTATGCATTTACCAAAGAATCTAGTTGATACTCCTTATAATCATTAAAATCATTTACTTCGTATCCTCCTTTTTCATCAGGGAAAAATCCAAAATAGTCGAGCTCTGGATTATAAAGATCACCATTCGCTTTTACATATCTTTCATGGTTCAGAATCCAATTTAGAGAACTATGCTCTTGGACATCCTTATTTAAGACAGTCTTATCCACTACTAAAACACTTAATTCCTTATCCTCTTGCCCGTACCAGAACAACCAAGATATCAATGGAATACATATCAAGAGTAATAATAGAAATATAGAAATTATTTGCTTTTTCATCCAATAATTCTTGTCAAATGACCTTTTGATTTTGATTAACTCTTTGCTTTATCAGTATCTAAACTGAACACCTCAATTCTTCAACAAACATGCCAACATAGCTATAATACTCATTTTATGATAGTTAAAAAAATATCTTAAGCCTACACTTTCCCAATTTGAGAATCGTATCTTATTTTGGATGTTTTCCTATAAACAATACCATGTACACTAGTTAAAAATAGCTCGATTTTGAAATTTGGATAAAAACCATGAAATTGGTAAAAGATTCAAAAATTGAAATTATTGAAAGATAAAGCTATTATAAATGAAATAAAACATAGTAATTACCGAGAAGCTCAGAATTATTCCATTTTGCTGATTTTATCATTAATGCGATTTACCTCATGCTGATTGGGAATAAAATAATCAAGGGCTTTATCATAATACTCTTTAGCTCTTTTGGTATTTCCTTGAACTTGAAAATAATCGCCAGCTAGTTCATAGGTATAAAAATAATGAGGATTGGAATTTATCAGCTTCTCTATATCCACCAGAGCATGCTGTTCTATTTTATCTTTGAAGCTTTTAAACTGTAAAAAATTAGGATAGACTTCCAATAGAAAATTAGAATCTGCCGGAATAAAATGATTCACTAAATCATGGCTTAAGAATGGAGGATACTTTTCTTGGAAAATACTATCCAATTGATAACATAAATAAGGACCCATTTGATAGGGAGCAGTAGAAATCCAAAACTTTTTTTGTTCGGGTTTAAAGATGATAGAATGATGAGCTATCAACTGATTGATGGCTCCCTCATTACCTAGTCCAATATCTTCATTTGCCCATCCCTTGGTATCCCTCAATACTCTTGCAAAGTCATACTCGTTAAACTTATTTTGCTCTTCCAACAACTCCTCTACCCTATCAAATCTATAATCCGTTACATTCTCCTTAATATTATCTAGATTAATTTCTGAATTAGAAAGCTCCTCACTTTGAAAATGGTTGGTTAAAATTAATTCATCCTCTGATGTATGATACAAAATAGTTTGCTCAGGAGTTTTTTCGATAATAGCCATTTGATTATCTTTAGCTGAAGAAATCATGAAGCTTTCAGCAACAAAAGAATTATACTTTTGAGCTAGCTCATAGGCTTCCTCAATATTAGAGGCATATTGAAGAATATCTCTAGCAATGATAGAAACTGGTGTTTTCGCAAAAAGAGGAATTTCTGATTTGGCAGAATTCAAAGTAATCGATAATCCCTGATCATTCATGCCACTTACAACTCCAATCATCCCTCCCCAAGTAATACTGGCAAAAGAATATCCTGTTTCTGGTTTTACAAATAAGATGATTTTGTTTTTCGCAAATTCATCACCCACATAAAAATCAAAATTACGCCCTATGAGGAGGCTAGAATCAGAAGACCGACCATTATTTACGCCAAAAGCAGTGCATTCAACTAGGTGTAGGTTTTGCATGGCATGTCCAATATCGTGAGCCGCATGGTAATTAAGTTGACGAGCATAATTATCCCCAATGAAGTTAAAATCTTCAGAAGCAAATAAAGATACGGCTTTTATTTCCCTTAGGTATTCATTTGGAATACGTTCAGGCAATTGATAGTTTATAAACGAGAGGACGTATTTTAAGAAATTAAGATAAGATTCTGAGGGAATCATCTTTTTAATTTGCTTGACAAATGCGTATTCCTGATATTTGATTAAGTTTTGAGCTAAGATTCCATTTTTGATGCCTAATTCCTCAGGACTTCCTGAAATATACATTTCCCATAATCCAAATCTATTCTTCCGTAACCAAGCATCTTGATATTGGAAAGTAGTATCATTCCATTGAGTCAATTCTTCCTTATTAATCTCAAATGCTGCTAATTCAGGCTCCTCTAATTGACTAATACTGAAGCCCCAAAGTAGAGTCATCAATAAAAATGACAATATCAATAGGAATATCAAAGCAATTACTTTCTTTAATTTCATAAGGAGACTTCTTTTCTTATTTTTTGAAGCAAATAGTCATAACCTAGAATTTCCGCACTGGTTAAAATAGCACTAATAGTGACACCTAATGCTCCATGCATATTTAAATTCTGTCCAGTGAAAAACAAATTAGGAATTTTAGTTTTCGGAAGAATGATACTTTTATAGGGGTTATTATGGTCTTTTTCTATACCATAGGCTGAGCCTTGAGGTGCGCCAGTATAATGTTCATATGTTAATGGCGTTGCGGCATACCAAGATTGGACTTTAGATCTAATTCCAGGGAATTTTTTTTCTAATTCTACCAAAAGCTTTTCCGCTTTTCTATTTTTAAAATCTTCATAACCCTCACCACGCATTCCTTTTTGAGTCCCTCTCCACTCCCCTAATTCGTTATAATTCATATAGGTAAGAATATTTGCATTATCGGCCCATTTTTGATTTTGTGTAGAACATCCTGTATAGAATAAAAAGAAATTAGGCCAGTTATCTGCATTTTGTAATCCCCAAACGCGATTATCCATGAAATGATAAAAGTTGCGATTAGAGTATGGAAAAGAATTAGGCTTGAATACCAAATACAGATTGAAAAAACTAGTTGTGTTCTGCAAATCATTAATTCGTTTCCGATACACTTTTTTAATCCTTCTATCCTCAATCATTTGCATGGTTTGAGCAGGATGAATATTTGATATAATATTCTTGGAATAATATTTATTTCCTTCCTCCGTTTCTATCCAAGTATTATCAGAATCTTCCGTGGAAATGGTAACCACTTTAGATCGATTTATCACTTCTCCACCCGCCTTCTGTATCACTTCTACTAAAGCATTAGCTAATTGCTGACTTCCACCAACAAAACGCCAAGCACTTTCAATAAACTGTCGGTTTACCAATGAATGGACATAGAGTGGTGTTTTCCCCTTCACTCCACCATATAATGAATTGGTTGCCCCAAGTACAGCCTTTAATGTATCACTTGCCTGTAAAGTTGAGATATACTCAAAGGCTCCTCCATTCAAATAATCCTCTCCTTTTTTAATTTGGTCATAATTATTTAAATAAAGAAGAGGAAATTTATCGGTAATTTTCCATAGTTTATTGGTGTATTGATCAATAACAGATTTTTCCTGAGGAAAAGATTGTACTAATTGCTGTTTAAAGTTTTCTTTGCCTTGACCATAATAAAAAGTCTTGGAGTTATTTGCAAAACTAAGCTCCTCAAAGCCATCCATATCCAATCTCTTAAGATGAAGCTTATCTAATATCCCTAAGTATTTAAAGTACTGATGTAAAAAGCCATTCTCTTCAAGTGCGCCAATATAGTTCATCCCTGTATTAAAGATGGTATGCTCACGCTTAAAAGTATGTAATAACCCCCCTATTTTCTTCCCTTTCTCCAATACCAATACACGAAGTCCATTTTTAGCTAAAACAGCTGCAGAAACCAATCCGCCCAAACCACTTCCAATAACTATAATGTCGTATTTACTAGTTGAAACCATTAAATTTCCAATAATGCTTTAACTGCACCAAGATATGATTCCTCCCAACCCTCTACTATATTTTCAAAAGCCTCCCCAGGAATATTAGTATGATTAAGTTCTACACTTGAACCTCCTCCTTTTTTCCAAATTTTCATGGTAACAATACTGGGATTTTCATCATCTTCGTCACCAAAATACCATTGTTGTACTACTTTCTCATTTTCTATAACTTCAAGTACTTTTCCTACGATATCTCCACCCCATAAAGAGAACTCAGAACCAATTTCCTTACTCATTTCTGCTTTGTCGCCTGACCACAATTCTATAGTAAATGGATTTGTCAGGGCAGTAAATACATCTTGTGGTTCTGCTTTAATCTGAAAATAAGCTTTATAGTCTTTCATGAATATGATTTTTTTGAGAATTCGAAAGTATAAAATTTGTGTGAATAGCAGCAATATTTTTTCATTTATAACTTGTTAAATAACGAGATTTAACGTAAATTTATCCAACTTAAAATTAAAGCATGTCAACCAAGGACTTCATTAACCAAGCCAATATAATACCTAAGACTTTTAGGGTAGGTATTATTTCAGGTTTTATACTCTATTCTGTCTATGGATTTCTAGACTATTATATGTTACCAGAAACACATGAACTTGCATGGAATATTCGTTTTTACCTAGTTGGCCCAACACTCATCGTCCCATTTATTCTTTCCTATCAGAGAAGGTTCCATAATTTCCTAGGACTTTTTACCACATTCTTAGTGTCAGTTGCTCAATTAGGTATTTTTTTAATGATTTTTAATGCATATCCGCAAGAACAAGGGCATGATGACTATTATGTTGGATTAATTCTGGTTATTCTTTGGGCTGCATTTATTTTTAAACTCAATTATAAAATCATTATTGTTTTTTCCTCCATAACAATTATTGTTTATGGATACTTTGCCATTACATTGCAAAATATGTTATTATTTAGTACAAACGGTCCCCATTTCCCTACTTTTTTCAATAATATGCTATTTTTAAGTTCCATGTCTTTACTTGCAACTATTGGTGCTTATCTTATTAATGATTATAATGAGAAGTTACTAGAGGAAAAAAAACAAATTCAAAAAGCCCTAGAAAAAAGTAGAGAAAGTGACAGGATTAAAACTAGTTTTTTAAGTACCATGTCTCATGAAATAAGAACTCCGTTAAATGGGATTATTGGCTTTAGTGACATTCTACTTGATGAGCCTGATGACGAAGACACTAAAGTAGCTGCTGAATCTATTAATCGACAAGGGTACCAACTTTTAAAAGTTTTGAGTAGTATTTTAGAATTTAGTGAGTTGCAATCTAAGGCTGATTTAGGTAAAATAGAAAAAGTGGGTATGAAAACATTTATTCACAGAAACTTCTCCAATTTCGATCTTTATAAAAGCAGACATGACAAACCAAATGCAGAATTGGAAATCAATTTTTCTGAGGAAATTAAGAGTCAATATTTATATATACAATATGAAAAACTAGAATCTGTAGTAAACGCCATTCTGGAAAATGCAGTAAAATTTGGAGACAATAAACCTGTATTAATGTATGGTGAAATAATTCATGAATCTGGATTGGTGATTAGCGTAAGGGACAAGGGAATTGGAATACATGATTCTCATGGTGATGCCGTTTTTGAGAATTTCAGACAAGTGGAATCTGGTCATAATAGAAAGTTTGATGGTATTGGAATGGGACTGACCATGTCGAAAAAAATTGTCAACTTTATGAATGGAAGCATTTGGTATGAGCAGAATACAGACCGTGGAACAACCTTTCATGTTCATATTCCAAAATGCTTAAAGAGAGTCTAAGCCAAAAAAAATCCTACTCAATCGAGTAGGATCTCCATATTAAACATGTTTTATTTGAGCCTCAGTAGATCATATTTTTTATTCTGTTCTATCAATAAATATTTAGCGTTCGAACCTTTAAGTTCATCTTTATTCAAATCGAATTCATGCATCCCATTATTCTCTTTTAGCTTCATTGACTTAATCTTCTCAAAATTCTCGTCGTAATAAGTGACTTTCATTTTACCCTCTTCATTGGTTTTGAAACCAATAACTGGATTACTATCACCATCAATATTTACATTGATATCCATTTCTTCAAGTCTTTGATTTTCATTTACTGGTAAACCAGCATCAACAGCTTTGTCGAAATCTTTTTCACTAGCTGCTTGAATCATAATCATATCTGAATAAGAACCTTCACCATCAATTATCGTTTCTACTACAAAGGTTTTTTCTCCATGATTATGGCCATCTTCACCACTATAGAACATTACATTTCCACTTTTACCTTTGCTACTTTTCTTGATGATTACTTTATGTTCACCATCCTCCTCAACCCATACATTAACATCAGAGTCATGATGATGCTCCATATCCTCCTCATCTCCAATCCAAATCATACTTGTATGAACTTCAGTGGTATCATTACCATCAATAATATACTCAACATTGCTATCTTCATGCATAAACATGGAATGCTCATCTCCAATGAATATTTTATTCTTATGTGCAACATTTCTCAAATCTGACTCCTCTAAAGTTTTCAGGGCCTCATCGATTCTTTGACGAACTTCAGCTTCAATATCAAGCCCTTCCAACTCTTTTTGCAAGCTCTCCAATGCTTTCTCAACCTCTTCATTGGCTTCTTTAAGTTCCATTTTAATCACTTTACTCATTTCTGACATTTCTTCAGTCATATTAATATGAATCTCCCTCATTTGATCTTTGGTGAGCTCCATTTCAACCTCAATATCTTTCATGATAGATTCTATATCTACATCAATATCTGGTCGCATAATGATTATGGTATCAACCTCTGTATGTTCGCCATCTTCATCAACCGCTACCTTAATCACATACTTTTGTTCCTTCTTTTCTTCTTTCACTTTAGTCTGCGCAAAGCTCGTTGTGGCAAAGAATACCAAAGCCATTATTAAGGCTGAAAATTTGTAAAGATTCCCGTTTTTCATAATATCGTTTTTTTGTTTTGTTTCTGCTAGCAAAAGTAAATATAGCCGCTTTCAAATACCTTTAGCTCCGGTTAAAAATAGTTAAGGGGAGGTTAAGGTTTTAACAACAAATCAAGCATAACCACTCTGTTTTGTATTTGTAGCACAAAATGTCCTCATAGATAAACCTTTAAAATATTCGCACCCTTCTATCTCACCTATTGATTTTTTTTGTATTTTAGCTAATTAATGATTTTGGCGAAAAAGAATTAAAATAAAAGGTTATGAAAATTATTTGTTTAGGAAATTACCCTCCTCGTCAATGCGGAATTGCTACGTTTACAGAAAATTTAATCCAATCTATTTTAAAATCGGCAGAAATTAAAAATGAAATACTTGATGTGGAGATCATAGCCATCAACGACACTATTCAAGAGTATCCATACCCCGCTTTTGTGGTCAAAACAATTTCTGAGCAGAAGAAAGAAGATTATGTAGAGGCAGCTAATTATATAAATCACTCTAGCGTCGACATTTGTCTTGTACAGCATGAGTATGGTATTTATGGGGGTGAAAGTGGACTCTTTTTGCTGGCTTTATTGAGGAGGTTAAAAGTCCCTATTTATACAACTTGTCATACTGTTCTCCAAAAACCAACATTTCACCAAAAAGAAGTTCTTCAGAGAGTTGCAGCCTATTCACAAAAACTGGTAGTCATGAATCAGCTTGCCATTGGTTTTCTGAAGAATAGCTTCCAGATACAACCAAAAAAAATAGTTCGTATTCAACATGGCGTTCCAGATTTTAGTTCTTTAACACCTTCTGAGCTTTCAAAACCCAAAGATTGGAAAAATAGAAAAGTGATTTTAACTTTTGGCTTAATAGGAAGAAGCAAAGGAATAGATATGGTACTGAAAGCGCTTCCTAAAGTAATAAAAAAGAATCCCGAGGTTTTGTATGTTGTTCTCGGGAAAACTCATCCCAATATTATTAAACACGCTGGAGAGGAATATAGAGAATATTTGATGGATATGGTTCACGAATTAAAAATAGAAAACCATGTGATATTTATCAATAAATATGTAAAAGAAAACGAGCTCAAGAATTATTTAGCAGCTGCGGATATTTATGTTACACCCTATCAGAATAAAGCTCAAATCACCAGTGGAACCTTAAGCTATGCCGTTGCCAGTGGTTGTGCTGTTATTTCTACTCCCTATTGGCATGCCGAAGAGCTACTCGCCGATAACAGAGGAAGGCTGTTCGATTTTAACGATACAATAGAACTGTCGAATATCATACTTGAGCTTGTTGAAAATCCCGAAAAATTATACCAATTAAAAAGTAAAGCTTTTGAGTATGGGAAAACAATGACATGGCCAATCATTGGAGATTCTTATTTATCACTTTTCCATCAAGCAATTAAGGAGGAGCAACTATCAAAAAAAGACATTTTTCAAACCATACCCGTGCCTCAATTTAACCTGAGCCATGTGTATAGGTTAACAGATAGAATTGGTATTTTACAACATGCCAGAACCAGTATTCCTTATTTTAAAACGGGCTATTGTCTCGACGACAATAGCCGAGCCCTAGTTTTAAGTCTTTATGTTTGGAATAAAACAAAGGACAGAAAGTTACTTGAATTAATGGATGTTTACCTCTCTTATATTTCTTTCATGCAACAAGAAGATGGTAGCTTCAATAATTTCCTAGATTTTCAGAGGACTTCTTTTGTAGATGGTGTTTCAGATGATGCATTAGGACGAACCTTCTGGGCTTTAGCTTTTTTGATTAACCTTGCTCCTACTGACAGCATGTATGCATTCGGTCTTGATATGCTAAATCGATTTGAAAACCAGATACAGGACCTCAGTTATGCTCGTGGATACGCCAATGTAATTCTAGGACTAGAACAACTCATCAAACGATTTCCAGATCAAGAAAAATACAGAATTATGCTCAAGGATGTGGCAGATCGGCTATGTTATAAATACACCTACACTAGAAAGGAAGATTGGAATTGGTTTGAAGATACCATTACTTATGATAATGGATTAATGCCAGCCAGTCTATATGTGGCCTATCAGATCACGCAAGATAACAAGTATCTTCAAATAGCTGAAGAAAGTAGACTTTTTTTAGAATCTAAATGTTTTAGAGAAGATTGGCTCAGTCTGATAGGTAACGTGAGGTGGTTGAGAAAAGGAGATGATTTTGCACTTTTCGGCCAGCAACCTGTAGATGCCATGGCAATGGTTATCATGTATGAAAAAGCTTATCAGGTGACAAATGACAGTGTAATGATAGACAAACTCCTCATATCCTTTTATTGGTTTCTAGGATATAACGACCTAAACATTAGCCTCATTGATTCAGAATCCAATGGCTGTCATGATGGCATTGAAGAATTTAGCATCAATAGAAATCAAGGGGCAGAAAGTATGATATCCTATTTGATCTCTTACTTTTTCGCCGAACCCTATTTTAATGATCCTATAAATTAAGAATTTTTTCCAATCTTGTTAATAGAACACTTTTATCAATGGGCTTTTTAATGTAATCAACCGCACCTAAACCAATGCCTTTAATCTCATCAGCAATGCTCGTATATCCTGACAAAAATATGACTGGAGTATTATAGTTATGCTTATTCATGTAGTCCAACATTTGATAACCATCTAGGTTAGGCATAGCAATATCTGATAAAATGACATCGAAGGGTTCTTTTCCAATTTTCATGAGTGCAACAATTCCATCGGGAGCAATCTCAACTTCATAACCCTCAGATTTCAATATCACAGCTAGCATCTTTTGGTAGATAACTTCATCTTCCACTATCAAAACTCTAGCTTTAGCTTTTACTTGGTTAGTTCGTCCTTTCTTTAAATCGGAAGGAACCAAACTTGTGAGTAATTCCTGCAAAGAAACAGTTGCATACGTTGATGAAGTATCCGACATTGCATAAGGAATAACTAACTCATCATTATTAACGATTGAACCACAAGAGTATACTACATTGGGAACATAACCTTCTCTTTCCTCCTCATTAGGTGATAATAATGGTTCACTTAATTGTCCAATGATTTTTGTAGGGTCATCCAAATCAAGTAATAGGGCACCCATTACATATTTTCTCATCACACCAACACCATGTGTCAAAACCAACCAACCATAATCTGTTTCAATAGGTGAACCACAATTTCCGACCTGAATAAACTCCCATGGATACTTAGGAGAGTGTATTTTCAAAGCCTCTCCCCATAGATTGATATCATCGGAATACATGATATAATTATTCACACCATCTATGCGCGACAGCATCACATATTTTCCATTAATCTTTCTGGGAAACAATGCCATTCCCTTATTTTGAGCATTTTCCCCATGAATGGGCATGATTTTGAACTTATAGAAATCTTTGGTTTCTATAAGTTTTGGCATGATACTTCTACCATTATATGCAGTGTAGGTTGCATAATAACGCACAGTACCTTTATCATCGGTGAATTTCACAAATCGGGCATCTTCTATACCATTGCTTTCTGATGCTGCAATGGGAAAAATCACTCTATCAGAAATACCTGTATCCAAAGAAAATATAATCTCATAGTGGGATTTGGCCAACCATCTTATGGTCTGTAAAATATTCAGCTGTGAAGCATCAGCTTGCAATTCATGATGGGTTTCCTCTAATGCGCGGTCCATTTCATGATAATCGAAATGATCTCCTAATTTATTAAGAACTGTACTTACCACCTGATCTTGTTCGTCCAAATCGATATACCCAAACTTATTAAAATACTTATTATTAATTCCTTCAGATAAATCGGCACTACAAAAACCATGAATTTCACATAGTTTTTGACGAAAAATATCCTTGGTATATATATGATTTTTTACTTTTTCAGCTTCGTCAATCAACCTCCCTGTAGGGATGAGCTCCAGATTATTATCCTTATCTAATATCCCTCCTCTAAAAACAATAGCCGAGATATGTCCTTCTCCGGTAGCCCGGAAACTAATAATGACTCTTTTCTGACCTTCTTGAAGTCCAGTTTGATCTGGGTCTTCTACCATAGAAGGATTAAAAAATGCTGCAGATTCTATAGAATACTCGGAAGTAAAGAAAGCTCCTATGAGGAGTTTTTTAGCATCAGAAAGAATATTTAAGTCACCATTTCGATCTTTCATGATGTCTTTTGTTCTATTAAAATGCTTTAAAAAAATCTTAGATATATTTCTATGTCGACCAGAAAAGTTACGTAAAGACTGATTCAAACTCAATTTCGCTGCTTCTTCGGGCATATCAATCACTTTTTGGATAATCGACTGAACTCTAGGTTCTCCGCCAGGAAAAAAGAAACGAACAATAACTCTTTTGGGATCACTGTAAAATCTTACAGGCTTACGATTGATAGTAGTACTCATAGCTTTATAATTTGATTCTAAAGTTATGAAAATATTCTATCCAATATCAAAATAAATCTTATAATTTGGAATTTTATTATAGGGTTACCCATTTAGTTCACAAATAGTTGTATATGAGTATATTATTTTGT
>NZ_JABKCA010000017.1 GCF_013166655.1 Lentimicrobium sp. L6 | reverse complement strand
CACCATTACCTTAATAGTATTGATGTTGATGATTCCTCTTTTTGGTCATTTAACAGATAAAATTGGCAGAAAGACAGTACTGTTTTTATCCCTCCTCGGATTTATTATTTTTAGTTATCCGCTATTTGCTTTGATGTTTGAGAATACTTTTGAGGCCATATTAATAGCTATGTTGGTATTTGCTGTTTTTGAAGCAATGTTTCAAGCTGTGATGCCTGCCTTAATGACGGAGTCTTTTCCTGCAAAAGTGAGATATACCGGCTTGTCTATCAGCTATAATTTTTCCCTTGCCATTTTTGGAGGAACTACACCATTGGTTTGTACCTGGTTGGTCAAGCAAAGTGGGGGAGATGTTTGGATGCCTGTTTATTATTTAATGGCTTCATGTGTGATTGGAGTGATTGTGGCCTTATTTATTCCTGAGACTTATAAGAAGGAATTGGAGTGATAAGTATTTTAGAGATGGATGGTGTATACATTTGAATTGCAACTATTGGAAAGCGAAATTGATTTGACTCATTATAATAAAAGCAATTACAATGCTCTGATGGAAGTATTTTTTATGAATTGTGTGCTTTTGATACTGATCAGAGGTTAATATCAGGTTGGCTATTAAGGTAAAAGCCTACCCAGTAAATATGATATTTATCAATTTATTTCAAATACAGTATAGGTTCTTGACCACTCCACAACCTGATTTGGTTCCACATTTATATCAAAGAATAACTCCGGACTAATGACATGTTTCCACCCCCAAACATTTACTTTAGGGGTTTTAAAGCTTGCTTTTTCACTAATCCCTATTTTGCTTTTGGTATTGATTAATTCCCAAGATGCTTCAATATTTTCATTTCCTGAAAGATTACTGAAGAAAAATTGTTCGTTTGGAGTTTCATTAAATGATATTTCCTTTTGTCCAATGATCACTTTCCCCTCTGGATTAACAGTAGCTCCAAATGATTCGGGTTTAATTTGAAAGGGAAATCTTAAGATATAATGACTCCCCATTAATTCTCTATTGATAGCAAGAAAATTGTGAGTATATTCATTAGTCATTATGGTTTTTTCGCCGGTATTCCGTAGATGATATCTAATCACAAAACCACTTTCTAATAATTCAATTTCTTTTTTCAATTCATAGGAATAACCATTAGCATTTGGAGCACTACATTCAATGATTAGTTTATTGGATTCCTCAGTAATATTAAATTTTGCAGGCTCAATTTCATAGTTTTTACTAAATTGATATTGTTCCCCTTCTTTTTTTAATCGTCCGATTCCTATTTTATGAAAATAATCACCTTGTTTAATATCCTCAAAACCGATAGGTCTATCTATCCCAAATTCATTATAAAAACCTTCCCCATATATCATGCTGTACTTATGGTTTAATTTTTCAGTTCCAGAAACATAAATGCCTTTGTATTTTACAGCAGTAATTTTACCTGTCCAATCAAATCTAGAAGCTTTATAACCTTCCTCCGGAAGATCAACATGGATTTGAAGGTTTTTATTTTTTAGAACATATGAGGTGTGTTTTTCTTCTTTAAATGTACAGCTTGTAGTTATAATTAAGAGTATAAATAGTAGTAATATAGAGTTTTTCATTTCGTTGTGATATTAAGTTGTTTTATTTCCATACAAGGTTATGAATAATTTCACATAATAGTGAGCATTTATTCAAAAATCTTAAATAGGTTTATGCTTAGTTAAACATTACATGACCATCATCATTGCTTTTGTTGTTTATAAAAACAATCGAGAAGGTTTTGAGTGGGATAATACTGGATTGTTTGGAGTGCGCACCAGTAATTCAAATATTATAGTTATTCCAGGGGATATTGATAACGATGGGGATATGGATGTTATCATGACAGGGGATGCCCCATCTTATATATATATCAACTAAAATATTTATAAATGAGAATGGCTCATTCACCAATTTAACACATAGTATTCCTGGGTTTGGATCTGGAACAATTGATCTATCTGATATTGATAATGAAGGAGATTTGGATGTTTTTGCCATAGGTTATGATAGCTTAGGCGATACAGATGTGGGTATATTTATCAATGATGCAAATAGATAATATAAATAGTATAAACTAGGCTCCTGATTCTCCAACGGATCTGATTTCAGAAGTAAATGATAATAGCCTGATGTTGACTTAGTCAGCTTCCTATGATGACCATATTCCAATAGAAACTTTGCAGTATAATATTTATGTTGGAAGTGCTCCTGGAATGGGTGATGTATTTTGTTCTCAATCTATCATTGATCCAAAATCTGAAAATTCTGGGTTTCACTACATGCCCAAGCAAGGAAATATAGGAATGAGTCTTCAGTATACGATTTCTGAATTAGCTGATGGAATTTATCATTGTAGTGTTCAGGTTATGGACCAATCGGGTATATCTTCAGTGTTTGCAGAGGAGGAAATCTTTGAAGTTGGTTGTTTTACTGGTATTGAAAAAGTTGATCTGTTGCAAATATGTATCCAAACCCTAGCTCCAATTGGGTTTATATCCAATCCTCTAGTAAGCCTCAGAATATAGAAATTTATAAGATGTTAGGAGAATTACTCTTGTCAAAAGAGAGGGTTCTTCAGGATGAGAAGATTGTTGTCAGCCAGTTTCCTCAGGGAGAGTATTTTATTAAAGTAACTTCGGAGGATTATTCTGTGGTTGAGAAAATACATATTGCAAGATAAACCAAAGGTTTCTAAATGAAAAGGTGGGTCATAAATTATAATATGACTCACCTTTATTGTTTCCGAATTTTTGTAATTAAGCGCGTATCAAGATTCAATTACTGATTATGGAATAGCTTATTTTTTTAGCTTGATATCGTAAGCAAGTAATGCATTTCCATGTCTGATATACAGCACCCCATTTTTGATCACAGGATGAGAGAAATGTTCTTTTGTTCCTTTTTTGACGTTAAAACTTCCCTTAATTTCAAAAGTTTCAGGATTGACCAAACAAACATTTCCTCTTTTATGTGCATAGGTATAAAGCATTCCATCTGCATAAATGATCGAACCATTCCCTGTTTCAAGAGAATCCATAATGGCTCCTGTATTTGCATTGAGCATCAGTAGATCTTTACTTCTTCCTCCTGCTCCAGTGTATAATTTGTCACCCAATTTGATCATTCCTCCGAAATAATTTCCAATGATGGTATCATGCCATATCTTTGTTATTGATGAACCATCCTCAGATAATTTATACTTTAATAAACCATGACCTATGGGGGCCGCAGTAAATATTGAGCTATCCTCATATATAACAGTGTTGGCATGGTTTGGATATTTTGAAGTAAAAGACTCACTCCAAAGTAGATTTCCTGTTTTTGCATCTATACCCATAAAGTTTTCTTTGGAGTAGGTGACAAGAACTTGATTTCCATTAATGTCAACTATTTTTGGCGAGTTATAGGCTGGTATTTCTCCCTTGGCTTTAGATATCCAAATAATATTTCCATTATATCTATTTAGTGCAACAATATTGGTGTCGGCTCCTCCGGGCATAGCATACACCATGCTATCATTAATAAGTAAAGATTGTGCGTATCCAAAATAGGGTGTTTTTCCATGAAAATCAGTCAACAAGCTTTTAGACCAAATAATGTCACCATTTTTACTTTTCATACACGATATATCGCCTCTTCCAGATGAGACATAGAGAAGATCATTTATTAGAGTAGGGGTGGACCTTGTTCCTGGATAACTGGTATTCCATTCAGAGCCAAAATCCTTTTGCCATTTTATATTTCCATTTATATCAAAAGCCACAACCGTAGCAATGCTATCTCTAGAAGCTATAATGTATAATGCACTGTCAGTGATGATAGGAGAACCATAGCCTTCTCCCAAATCTTCATTAAACCATAATAATTCTGGGCCTTCCTCTGGCCATGTTTTTAAAAGATCTTGTTCCTGATATTTACCATCTCTATTTTCTCCCCTCCACTGTTCAAAAACGGTCTGTTTTTTTTCTTCTGGAGAACAACTAAATAATATTGTGGCAATAAATACAAATAATAAGGTCTTTTTCATGATTATGGAGATTGTTTATGTTTTTGTAAAAATAGAAAAATTACCCTGATTTAAAATTAGAAAATGGAGAGAATTCTAAATGTATTTAATTATATTTCTTTTTTAATGATTTGCTATAGCTTGTATATCCTTTTTTGAGATGCTATGAGTTTTCTTTGTGGAGCTTGTCCTTTTATGCGGGGCAGGATGTTGAAAAGCTGTGTCACGAAGAGCCACAAGGGATTTTACGAAGAGTCACTAAGTAGTTTTGAGGCGTTTTTTGGGTAGGCTGAGAGTGTAAATCAAATGGCTTAAGGAACCAAGAAATATAATGCTAAGCAGCAACAATTTCATCTAATAATTTATTCTACACAAAATCATCTCGCATTCGAGAGAGGCTTTAAAATCTATCTTCCCAATTTCATTTTCTGAATAAATACTGATGACTTCACCTTTACTAGCAATAATTGATTGATCTTGAATAGATAGTTTTGTCTCTCCTTTAAAAATGTAGAAACCATAGTATTTAAAATTAGGTTTTAGAGAAATACTTTTAAGATGGTGAAATGTAATCGCCTCAATTTCGCCTGTGCACTCGCCTTTTAACATTAAGTTAAAATCGGTCGCTTTCCCGTAACTCTTAGTATTCCAATCGCCTGAGAACGCATCTTGCTCAAATTTCTTAATCGTTTTGGAGTGATGATTCTCATGGTCAATTTTAATTTCTCCATCTAAGATAATGAGTTTCCGAGCTACATTGGGCAATTTAGTAAAACTCGATTCCTCAGTTTCAACAGTGGCGGTACTTATTCTAAATAGAAAGTTCTGCTTTTTATAATTGGCGTTTTTTGGAAATATGGCTAATTGTGTTGTGGTTCCTCCAGACCAATTATTGGTGATTAAATCTGGAGCTTTTGTATGTTCAATGTGCATGGTTTTAAAAATAAAATTCAGGTAAATTTAATAAGAATGGTTTTAATAGGTTAAATTATTTTCATCAAAGTTTTTTGTGGTTGGATTGTAAATCTGATCCTGGTATAGATTTCGCGAAAAACGCTCCATCGGAAATGTTTTCCGATGGCACATAATGCATGATTTTAATTCAGTTTAGTATATTTAGTCGATTGCAAAAATGACCTAGCGGGTGTTTAGTTTAGTATTGCATTTTCTATATATTCCTTAGGACTAATCCCTGTTTTCTTTTTAAACAAGCGTGAAAAATATTGAGGATATTCAAAACCCAGTTTATATGCAGTTTCTGAAATAGTGGCATGAGGCGAAAGCAGCAGGTTTTTTGCTTCTTCTACCAAATATAAATTAATTTGGTCAATAGCTGTTTTTCCAGTTTCGGCTTTAATAGTATCACTCATATACCTACGACTGACACTCAGTTTATCTGCAATCCACTCCACCGTTGGAATTCCTTTTTCTTCTAATTGGCCTGACTCTAAATACTCATCTAGTATTTCAGTGAATCGTGTAAATAGTGCCTTATTGATATCTTTACGATTCAAGAATTGGCGTTTGTAAAATCGGTCAGCATATTTTAATAAAGCTTCCAAATGAGTTAAGATAATTTCCTTGCTAAATTCATCCTGATTGTTTTGGTATTCTGCTTCAATATTACGAAAAACTGATTTTAAGGTTTTCTCTTCCTTTGGCGAAAGATGAAGTGCTTCGTTTACATTATAATTAAAGAAGTTGTACTTCTTGATTTGCTTTTGAATATCCAATCCTCGAATAAAATCTTCGTGAAAAGCCATAAACCATGATTCCGAACTGATTACAATATCTTTTACAGTATAGGTTTGATGAGGTGCAGAAAACAACAAAGTTCCTGTGCTGCAATCATATTTTGTGCGGCCATAAAGAATTTCACCCGAAACAATGTTCTTCAAACTGATGACATAAAATTGATTGGTATAGCTCACTTCACCTTTTGAAGAAACGCAATTTTCAATTTCCTCAGCACTTAGCTTTTTATGACCAATACTAAAGAGAGGATTCTCGGGCTCAGGCAAATTCTGAGCCTGATTAAATTCCGTTATATTTTTAAAGTTGATGCTATTCATTAATACAAAATTAAGGTTTTTATTAAATCCAGTTGAATTTGCTGTTTTACGTTTATTCTCTTTCTATTTTTCTACTATAGTGAGTTGTTCTTTATATTCACTAATTCTGGCATAAGCTGTTCCATCGATTATTAAAATAACTATGAGCATAGCAATAGTTGTAATGCTAATGGCTCGCCAAATAGGAGTATTGATAAGTATAATGAGCAATGCAGCTACTATGATAATAAGGGGAATAGCCTTAAAAACTACAGTATTGTATTCTTTCAATGTAGCATCTACACGAGCAGTTTCTGATTTAATAAAGGCAGAGGTGTCTTTATTATAGGCTTTTTCAAATTGTGAAATTCTTGCTTTGTTGGTGAAGAGCAATCCAAATCCGATGGTCATAAGCATGGCTCCGGCTACTAAAGTGGGTATGATATATGCTTTCGCTAAATCTGTTTTTCCTAAGTGCCAGAAACCTATGCTTGCGGCCACAAAAGCGATTCCAAAAAGAATAAAGAAGGAGGTAGAGAAAACTTCGGCTTTTGCCCAATCTGTTGCTGCTTTTAATATGTCCATTGTTTTTGTGTTTTAGAGATTTAAAAATTCCATGTAATACCTGTTTCTTTTTCTGATAAATCCCATAGCCTCTTTGCTACAGCTTTGTCCTTAGCATGAGCTTCTATGTGATGAGCACCAACAGGCCCAACCCAATTACTACGTCCGGTAGGTCCGTAAAAAGCACTTTGGTCTGAATCCTCTTCTGTTGCACACATTAGTTCAGGATAAGCACCATTCTCAGCAGGCTGTGTTAAAGGTGAAAATTTCATCAGACCAAAAATAATCTTCATCATAAAACTACCACTGGTATTTATTAAGTTGGTTCTTGAAGAACCTGGATGACAAGCATAGGCTTTCACATCTGTTTTACTCGCTTTTTCCAATCTATTCTGTAATTCATAAATGGTCATAATTTGTGCCAATTTACTTTGGCTATAGGCGTCATTAGCAGTATAATCTTTTTCCCAGTTCAAATCATCAAATTTGATGGTTTTAAGTCCCATATCATAACCCATACTACCTACTGTTACAATACGCCCCTTGGATTTTTCAATCAATGGATATAGAATAGCTTGGAGTGTAAAGTGTCCAAAGTAATTAACACCCATTTGGCTTTCCCATCCCTCTTTAGTAGTCGTTCGTTTTGGCACCTGAGCTATTGCTCCATTACACATAAGTGCATCAATGCGATCAACTTTCTTAAGAACCTCTTTTGCGGCTTGTTTAACAGAATCTTGAATACCAAGGTCCATTTTTATAGCTGACACCTCTATATTGGCACCAAGCTCTTGTTTTAACTTTGCAATGACGTCATCCGATTTTTTTGGGTTACGATTCAACATCACCACTTTTGCTCCTTTGGATAAAAGTATTCGCGTTGCTTCAAATCCTGTACCACTGGTAGTGCCTGTTATAACAAATGTTTTGTCTTTCTGGGACTTCATTAATTCCGGAGTCCATCCTTTTTTACCAAATTTATTCTTTTGAGTCATCATTCTATATTTTGTTCAAATTATTATGATGCAAAGTTGAGAAATGAAGGCTAATTAGCACTTAAACAATTTGGTAGAAGATGTATACATTTTGGATAAGCAGTGGTTTTCTAATAAAGTTCAAGTGAAAGGAGGCCTAGTATTATTTTGGAGCGTTTTCTATATAATACAGCGAGTTCAAATCAGCAATATAGTATGATAACAGAATCATGATGAAAATTAAAAATAAGCTTAAAATAGTAAATACAATATCCCATAAACTATATTCAGATTCATTTTGGGGGAAAGCACTATCTAAGCTTGTGTAAAATTGCCATTCTCGATCTTGATATTTAAAACTCAAATGCCTAAAAAAACTATCTATGATGGTTAAAATTAATGGTGAAAAAAGGATGGTACTGGCCCAGACCTCCTCAAGACTTTTATGTCTGAAAAAGATAAAACCTATCAAGCCTATCATCGATAGAGCAATCGAAATTATCCATCTAGTAGAATATGGAAACCAAGATGCTTTTCGAAAATGAGTCATGGTAAAATTCAGAAAAACCGCAGCTATAATGACACTAAAAATTAAAACTGATTCAATATCCATTTTTTTATTTCTTTAATTTAAAAGTAAAATTAAGATAATTACATTATAAGCTTTAATAACAGATGGAATAATTATTGCTAGCTCAAAAAAAAGCCATCCAAAATAAATTGAATGGCTTTTTCTAAATTATATTAGATTCAGAATCTGCTACAAAATATTAGTATAAACATTTTGCACGTCGTCATCATCTTCTATTTTATCCATCATCTTTTCGATGTCCTGTAATTGCTCTTCAGTAAATTCTACTGGAGAGGTGGGGAATCTATTTAATGTGGCTTTCTTCACTTCTAATTTCATGTCTTCAATGGCACTGCCTAAGGTTCCGAAATTGGTATAATCAGCATAGATGAATATTGTGTCGTCAACGGCTTCAATCTCTTCTAAACCTGCATCAATCAACTCCAATTCTAAATCTTCAATATCATGCTCTTCTTTCTCAATTTCAAAAACCGCTTTACGGTTAAACATAAACTCTAAAGAACCCGATGGAACCATAGAACCGCCCGCTTTATTGAAATATGATTTTACATTGGCAACCGTACGAGTGGAGTTGTCTGTGGCACATTCCACAAATACCAAAACACCATGAGGACCTTTCCCTTCGTAAGAAATTTCGGTATAAGCATCAGCATCTTTACCGGCAGCTCTTTTTATGGCATTGTCAATATTATCTTTAGGCATGTTTTGCCCTTTGGCATTCTGAATGGCAGTTCTTAGTCTCGGATTCATATCCGGATCAGGTCCGCCTTCTTTGGCGGCCATGGTGATCGTTTTTGCTAATCTTGGAAAAACTTTAGACATTTTGTCCCAGCGTTTTTCTTTTGCTGCTCTTCTGTATTCAAATGCTCTTCCCATTTCTTAATTGTTATTTTGCTGCAAAATTAAATTATTTTGTTAAATATCAAGGATAAGGGAAATACTTATTCATAAATCTGTTAAAGTCATTAACTTTGGGCTTTGTAAAAAATCATATTTTAAACACGTAAGATAATGATAACCAATAACTTTGTTGCTCGTCATTTGGGAATCCGCGAAGAGGATTTACCAATGATGTTGGAGAAAATTGGCGTTGCCAATATCGATGAACTTATTTACGATACTGTTCCCGATCAAGTACGTTTAGAAAAACCACTTGATTTAGCAGATGGTATTAATGAATTTGAATATATAAATCATTTAAAATCCTTAGGTCAGAAAAATAAACAATTCCGTAGTTTTACTGGAATGGGATATTATCCTACCATTCTTCCTCCGGTCATTCAGAGGAATATGTTGGAGAATGCAGGCTGGTATACAGCTTATACTCCTTATCAAGCAGAGATTTCTCAAGGTAGATTAGAAGCCTTATTGAATTTCCAAACGGTCATTTCAGATCTTACAGCTATGCCACTCTCCAATTGTTCTCTTCTCGACGAAGGTACAGCTGCAGCAGAGGCTATGTTGATGGCTTTTAATGCCAGAAGTAGAGCAAAAACTAAGACTGGTGCCAATAAGTTTTTTGTGGATAAAGATATCTTCCCTCAAACTATTGCCTTACTTGAAACAAGATCGAAGCCACTAGGCATTGAATTGATCATTGGCGATTTCCAATGTGTTGAAATGGATGATACTTATTTTGGAATCATTCTTCAATATCCAAATGACAGAGGAGCAGTTATTGATTATACTAAGGTGGTTGAAATGGCTCATACTCAAGAAGCATTGGTAATTGCTGCTGCTGATTTAATGAGCTTATTATTATTGAAAGCTCCAGGCGAGTGGGGTGCCGATATCGTTATTGGGTCATCTCAACGTTTTGGTGTTCCTATGGGTTTTGGTGGGCCTCATGCAGGTTTCTTAGCCACTTCTGATAAGTTCAAAAGAAATATGCCAGGTAGAATTATCGGTATCTCCAAAGATAGCCAAGGTAATCCTGCTTTAAGAATGGCACTTCAAACTCGCGAACAACATATCAAACGCGAAAAAGCAACTTCAAATATTTGTACAGCCCAAGCTCTTTTAGCGAGTATGGCTGCCATGTATGCTGCTTATCATGGTCCAAAAGGGTTGAAAGAAATAGCTCAAGATATTCATCAAAATGCAGTAGCATTATCTGATGGGTTGGAAGCTTTAGGATATCAACAAGAGAATGAAGTTTTCTTTGATACTTTATATATTTCTGGTATAGAGAATATTGCTTTGATAGCTCAAGCTGCTTTAAACAAAGAAATGAACCTTAGGTATTTTGAGGATGCAGTAGGGATTTCCATTAACGAAACTACTACCTTAGATGATTTAAACGATATTCTTGAAGTTTTTGCTCAATCTGAGGATGGTGAATCAGTAGCTATGGATGATTTGGTTTCAGAGAATATCATTCCTGAAGCATTCCAAAGAACTTCTGATTATTTAACTCATGCGGTATTTAATTCTTATCATTCAGAAACTGAAATGATGAGATATTTAAAGAAATTAGAGATTAAAGACTTATCTTTAAATCGCTCTATGATTCCTTTGGGCTCTTGTACCATGAAGCTAAATCCTGCAGCAACCTTGTTTTCATTAAGCTGGCCAGAATTTGGTAATATCCACCCATTTGTTCCAAGAGATCAGGTGGAAGGTTATTTAGAGTTGATTCAAGATTTAGAAAGCGATCTTTGTGAGATTACTGGTTTCGCTGGTATGTCTTTCCAACCCAATAGTGGTGCCAATGGTGAATATTCTGGATTAATGGTGATTCGTGCTTATCACGAAAGTAGAGGAGACCATGATAGAAATATCTGTTTAATCCCTTCTTCTGCCCATGGAACCAATCCTGCAAGTTCTGTAGTTGCTGGTTTTAAGGTAGTCGTTGTGAAAGCCACCGATAATGGTGAAATTGATATTAATGATTTACGCGAGAAAGCAGAATTACATAAAGATAATTTAGGTGCTTTAATGGTGACTTATCCCAGTACACATGGTGTATATGAGAAAGGTGTTACTGAAGCTCTAGAGATAGTTCATGCCAATGGCGGACAAGTTTATATGGATGGTGCTAATATGAATGCTCAGGTAGGTATTACCAATCCTGGTTTTATTGGTGCTGACGTTTGCCACTTAAATTTACATAAGACTTTTTCTATCCCTCATGGTGGTGGTGGTCCTGGAGTTGGTCCTATTGGTGTAGCAGCTCATTTAGTTGAATTCTTACCTGGACATCCAGTATTTCAAACTGGTGGCAAAAAAGGAATTTCTCCTGTCGCGGCAGCTCCATTTGGAAGTGCTTCCATTTTACCTATTTCTTACGGATATATTAAGCTTTTAGGTGGTGAAGGATTATTAGATGCTACTAAGTATGCTATATTAAATGCCAATTATTTGAAAGATAGCTTAAAGGATGATTATCCAATTCTTTATACTGGAAACAAAGGTAGAGTTGCTCATGAAATGATTATCGATTGTAATAAGTTCTCTCAAACAGCGGGGCTTCAGGTAATAGATATTGCTAAGCGTTTAATGGACTTTGGTTTCCACGCGCCAACAGTAGCTTTCCCTGTAGTTGGAACTTTAATGGTAGAGCCAACAGAAAGTGAGCCATTGAGTGAGTTGAATCGTTTTATTGATGCCATGAAGTCTATCCGTGAAGAGATTAGAGAGATAGAGGAGGGTAAAGCAGATAAGAAAGACAATATTATTAAGAATGCACCACATACAGCAGGAATGGTTACTGCAAATGAGTGGGACAAGCCTTATGGTCGTCAACAAGCTGCCTTCCCAAGAGATTGGTCTAACGAAGATAAATATTGGCCAGCCGTTGGAAGAATTGATGATGCCTATGGTGATAGAAATTTATTCTGCACTTGCGCCCCAACTGAAGATTATATTTAATTCTTGTCAATAGTTTAGATAGAATTTTAGGATATGGAAAAGCCCTTGTTAGTTTAACTGACAAGGGTTTTGTTTTTGATTTTAGTCGTAACAAAGCTCTCTTGAGCTGTATTTGTTTAGAGAAATGAAAGGGATCAAAGCCTTGAGTGTACGAGAGGATTGGAGCCCTGGAATCTAAAGAACTCATGACGCTATCCATTCATGCATTTCAATTATGCTCTATGTAAATCTCCAAGGCTATCATCCTTCACGATTTCTAGAACGATTCTTCCTTAACTATTTTCTAACAAATAAATCTATAAACTATTGCTCTTTATGTTTAACTTTGTTTAAAATAATTTAAACAAAAAAAACAATGAAAAAATACAGTCTAATATTTATAAGTATTTTGTTGGTCACAGCTATAAATGCCCAATCCTCATTCTACTCATATACTGTGGAAGATATTAATGGAGAACCATTTGCTCTAGAGCAGTTAAAAGGAAAAAAGGTAATGGTGGTTAACGTGGCTAGTAAATGTGGTTATACCAAGCAGTACGAGCAATTACAGCAAGTTTATACTGAATACGGTGGAGATGATTTCGTAATCATTGGCTTTCCAGCCAATAACTTCATGAAACAAGAACCAGGAACCAACGAAGAAATCAAAACTTTTTGCTCAGTTAATTATGGAGTTACCTTCCCTATGATGAGTAAAATATCTGTAAAAGGTGATGACCAATCTGATGTTTATAAATGGTTAACATCAAAAGAACTCAATGGATTTGAGGATTCTAAAGTGAAATGGAATTTTCAGAAATACTTAATTAGTGCTGATGGTCAATTAGAAAAAGTGATTTCTACAAAAACATCACCTGATGATGAAGAAATTATCAATTGGATAAAGGGATAAAACCTCAATAAAAATTAAAAACTAAACCTTCATTTCTTTTGGGATGGAGGTTTTTGGCTATAGGCAAATAGTGAACAGCCAATAGCTAATAGCTTAAAGTAGCAATAGTAATACCATGGCCACCTCGTTCCACATGTTCATCCTGATAGTTGGCTACTTCTGGGATACCACTCAAATATTCTCGTATCACTTGTCTTAGGGCTCCTGTGCCTTTTCCATGTAGTATTTGTACTTCATAGATTCTCAAGAGGATGGCTTCGTCAATAAAATGCTGTACTTTATGAATAGCATCCTCCACTCTTTCTCCTCTAAGGTCGAGTTTGAGTTGAAAGTTAGCCGCTTTATCATGTAGTTCAGTAGCAATTTTGCTATAATTACTTGTTACCTTTCTATCCATATCACGAGCTCTGGTCTTGCTAATGCCTTCTAGGTTTTTTAAGTCAATGCTCATGCTGATATTATCAAATATCACCACCGCCTTTTTGCCTTTTATCTCCTTTAGAATTCCAGCTCTTTTCTGACCTTTAACGATCACATTTTGACCTTTTTTGAGCTCTATCTTAACTTCTTTTTTTACTTTAGGTTTTGTATGTTCCTTTAGTTCATCGGCAGCCCTTTGGTGAATATTGACAATAGGTTTTTTTGAGGACTTAGATTTGTCAAAATGTTCTTTCTCTAGTTTTCTCTTTTCCTCTTCTAATATTCGCCTTGCTTTTAAAGTCTTACTTTTGTCAGCCTGATTTTCTTTTATTTCCTTAATAGTTTGTTCTATTAATTTATTACTGGAATCTAAAATCTTAGCAGCTTTGGCTTCAGCTTCATGAAGTATAGTATTCTTTTCACTTTGCAAACGAGCATAAAGGCTTTGATATTTTTCTATGGTTTCAGAAAGCAAATCATCAGATAGATCCACATGTTTCTTCTTCTGATCCAGTTCCTTTTTCTCCACATCTAATTGCTGCAATTGTTCTTCAAAGTCCAATTGTTTTCTATCAGCTTTTGATTCTATTTTTTTAAGAACCCGCTCTGGAAATCCAATCTTCTTGGCAATTTCAACGGTAAACGAGCTCCCAGGACGACCTATCTTCAATTGATATAAAGGTTCGAGTTCTTTGGTGTTGAAAAGCATGGCAGCATTAGCCATTCCATTGTCTGGGGAGGGTAATAATTTCAAATTGGCAAAGTGAGTAGTAATTACACCAAAGCATTTTTTATTATTGAGTTCTTCTAGAATGGCCTCAGCAATAGCACCTCCTAAATTGGGTTCTGTTCCGCTACCAAATTCATCAATAAGGAATATGGTTTTTCCATCAGCTTTCTGAAGAAAATATTTCATATTGAGCAAATGAGAGCTATAGGTACTTAAGTCATTTTCAATGGATTGTTCGTCTCCAATATCAATAAAGAAATGCCTAAATATTCCGGCAATGGAAGTCGATTTAACAGGAATGAGTAAACCACATTGTAGCATATATTGAATTAGTCCTACCGTTTTTAAGCTTACGGATTTGCCACCAGCATTAGGTCCGGAAATGATGAGGATTCTTCTATAGTCACTTAAGGAGATATCTAGAGGAACCACCATCTTATTTTGAGCACGATGCGAAAGGTAGAGGAGGGGATGACGAGCACCATGCCAGTCCACTTTTGGTCTTGCCTGTAAATCAGGTTTAATGGCATGTAAATCAATGGCCAATCGAGCCTTTGAGATGATAAAGTCGATGAGTCCGAGCTGAACAAAAGCATTTTTTAAGTATTCAATATCTGGGCGCAGTAAATCTGCGATTTCAGTTAAGATTTTGATGATGGCTCTCTTTTCAGCAGCTTCTAATTCCTTAATCTCATTATTAATCTCGAAAAGTTGAGCAGGTTCCACAAAAACGGTTTGTCCGGTAGCAGATTCACCATGCATAAAACCTTGGATTCTACGCTTATGTGAAGCTGCCAAAGGAATCACCATTCTCCCGTTTCTGATGGCTGGCTCTGTATCAGGACTTGTCCAGCCCTTGCTAATAGCCAGCTTTAAACTGTCTTTAATAATACTGTCATTATTGCGCTGCAAGCTTCTTAACTTTTTTCTAATTCCGAAGAGCTCCTCAGAAGCATGGTCTTTAATATCACCCTTATCATCAATAATCTGATCTATTCTTCTTAATAGGGAGATATCTGTTTCTAAATGTTCAGCAATCTTTCTAATCTCAATATTCTTGTCGCCTCTATCATCCAGCATCATGATGATTTTATGCATCACTTTTAGAGCAGTATACAAATCGAATAAATCTTCTTGTGGAATATGACTTCCTTTTTGTCTAATACCCTCAAGCGCTTGACGTAGGTCAAAATAATCATAAGTAGGGAAGGAGGTTTCAGTTAGTAAAAGGTCTTTCATTTCCTCAACCTGTATTAACCAGAGCTCAATGTTTTTATGATTGGAACTGAATTTTAGTTTGTCCACCCATTCCACACCCATGCTACTCACACAGTTGTCCAAGAGCATTTGTCGGATTTTATTGAAGCCTATTTTTGTTTCGAAGTTATTCGGATAAATCATGGCGCAAAGTTAGAGCAATTACAGATAAAATCAATTGTGAAATTTTGATGGTTATTGGGAGGGTTATTTTGTCGAAATTAGTTTTTTATAAGCCTCTTTTTTGTTGATTATTTAGAGTGTTTTTTGAAAAAGAACAGTATTGTAATTCTTTAAACATTCAATTTGCTAATGAAAAAGAAATTATCGTATTTTTGAAACTGAAATGAATAAAAACGCTAATATATATATTGCAACTCAACTTTTGGGTGATAGCCATCAGCATCTGTTTGAGTGCTGGATTTTTTGATCAATCCATTCTTTCCAGTATTTCATGCCGACGATGAATTGAATGAAGTGTGAACTTTACGATTTTTCTCAAATATTTTTAATTCAATATCGGCATCATACCACTACAGAGGTCACTAAAAACCTTTTGAAAATGGTATCATTTCATTAATCATTAAATTTATTTGATCATGCGAGGTATTGTTTTTGATATCAAGCGTTTTGCCATTCACGATGGCCCTGGAATTAGAACCAGTATATTTTTCAAAGGATGCCCTTTGACTTGTTGGTGGTGTCATAATCCAGAGAGCTGCGCTACAGGAGTTCAGAAATTAGACTTTGAATTCAAAGGAAGTTCAACATTAGGTTGGGAAACCACAGCAGAACAACTTCTAGTGGAGGTTGAAAAGGACAGCGCTTTCTTTGATGAATCTGGTGGAGGGGTGACTTTTACAGGTGGCGAACCCATGATACAAGCCAAGTTCTTAAATGAAACAGCTGCTTTATTTAAATCTAAAGAATTGCATTTAACATTAGACACCACAGGATATGCAGCCGAGAAAAAGTTTCAAGAATCAGCAGACTTAATGGATTTGATTTTATTCGATTTGAAGCACATGAACGAGAAAGCTCATTTTGAATTTACTGGTGTTAGTAATAAGCCCATTCTTAGAAACCTCAATTATTTAGTGGAAAGTGGCAAAGAAGTGCATATCCGGTTTCCCATGATGCCAGGCTTGAATGATGAGGAAAAGAATTTAATTGAAATGATGCAATATCTTCAAAGAAATACCGCTATCAAAAGAATCCATCTTTTGCCCTATCATAAAATAGCATCGGGAAAATATGAGAAGCTGGGAATGAAAAATAGGATGGCTGGAATTGAAGAACCAAGTAATGCTAGAGTTGATTTGGTGAAGGATTATTTTGAAATTGGTGGTTTTGAAGTCCTGATTGGTTAAAAATAAGCATTTTAAAAAAAGAAAAAACACATAGATGATAACAGATAGAATTAAAAAATTAAGAGATTTAAGTTTAAGCACTCGTCCCTCCATTTCGGAAGAAAGAGGCGTGTTGATGACCGAATTTTACCAAAGTAAAGAAGCCAAAGGATTGTCTGTTCCTATGCTCAGAGCCAAGGCTTTTCATTATTTGATGTCCAATAAAACCATTTATATTGGAGATGGTGAAATGATAGTTGGTGAGCGTGGTCCAGCGCCACAGCAAACACCCACTTATCCTGAGGTTTGTATTCATTCCATTCAAGATTTAGAAATTGTGGATGAAAGACCAAAGGTAAGTTTTAAGGTGAGCGATGAAACCAAAGAGGTTTTCAGAAAAGATTTAATTCCATTTTGGACTGGTAGAAGCCAAAGAGATAGAATCTTTTCTGTGCTTCCACAAGAATGGGTAGATGCTTATTATGCGGGCATTTATACTGAGTTTCTAGAGCAAAGAGCTCCAGGACATACCGTTCTAGGTGATGTTATCTATCGTCAAGGGTTTAAGGATATTAGAGCAAGAATAGAAAAAGAAATAGAGGGAGTTGATTATTATAATGATCCTCGTGCAGTGGAGCGATTAGAGGAGCTTAAAGCTATGAAGCTAAGCTTGGACGCGGTTTCTGTTTTTGCGCAAAGACATGTGGACAAGTTAAGGGTTTTACGAGAAGCTGAGCAAGACGAGAAACGTCAGCAAGAGTTGGACAAGATGATAAGTGTGAGCTCCAATGTGCCAGAAAACAAGCCTAATGACATTTGGGAGGCATTGCAGTATTATTGGTATGTGCACCAAGGAGTGATAACGGAGCTAAACCCTTGGGACTCCTTTAACCCAGGTCGACTCGACCAACATCTGATGCCATTTTATCAGAAAGCACTAGACCAAAACGATTATACGGATGCTGAAATGCGTGAGCTCCTCCAAGCTTTTTGGGTGAAGTTCAATAACCATCCATCACCACCAAAAACTGGAATTACGGCAAAAGAGAGCAATACTTTTACTGATTTTGCTTTAATTAATGTGGGAGGAGTTAAAGCTGATGGGAGCGATGCTGTAAATGATATGAGTTATATCATACTCGATATTATTGAAGAGATGCGAATCTTACAACCTAGTTCTATGGTTCAGTTGAGCAAGAAAAATCCGGATCGTTTTATCAAGCGAGCATTAAAAGTGGTGAAAACAGGTTTTGGACAGCCCAGTATTTTTAATACCGATGCTATTATTCAAGAACTCATGAACCAAGGTAAAAGTATAGTGGATGCCAGAAATGGCGGTGCCAGTGGTTGTGTGGAAACTGGAGCATTTGGAACCGAAGCCTATATGTTGACAGGCTATTTCAACTTGGCCAAGATTTTAGAACTAACCTTAAATAATGGTTTTGACCCAAGAACAAAGCAGCAATTAGGCCCACAAACTGGGAATGCTGCAGAATTCAAAAGCTTTGAAGCTTTAATGGAAGCATGGAAAACCCAAGTCAATTATTTTGCAGATTTAAAGATTAAAGGAAATAACATCATAGAAATCATGTGGGCAAAGCATATGCCAGCTCCATTTTTATCGGTTTTTATCGATGATTGTATTGCCAATGGAATGGATTATAATGCTGGAGGAGCCAGATATAATACCAGTTATGTTCAAGGTGTTGGAATGGCTAGTATTACAGATTCTTTGAGTGCCATCAAGCATCATGTTTTTGAGGATTCAACTTTAACAATGGGTGACTTTTTAGCCGTATTGAAAAGCGATTTTGAAGAAGCAGAAGAATTTAGGAACAAGCTAATTAATGAAACGCCTAAATACGGAAATGATGATGACCGTGCCGATGATATTATGCGCGAGGTATTTGAGGTATTCCATGGAGCCATAGATGGAAGGCCATCACCAAGAGGTGCGAAATATAGAATCAACCTCTTGCCAACCACTTCTCATGTGTACTTTGGAAGTGTGATAGGAGCGTTACCCGATGGACGAAAAGCCAATAAGCCATTATCTGAAGGCATTTCTCCATTCCAAGGAGCAGATAGAAATGGACCCACTTCGGTGATTAAGTCAGCCTCTAAAATTGATCATTTAAGAACAGGTGGAACTTTATTGAATCAGAAATTTACTCCAGCTTTCTTAGATAATGATTTGGGAATAGAACAAGTAAAAAACTTGGTGAGGACCTATTTTAAAATGGATGGGCATCATATTCAATTTAATGTGGTGACTGCTGAAACCCTTCGTAAAGCGAAAAAAGACCCAGAAGCCAATCGCGATTTAATTGTTCGGGTAGCAGGTTATAGCGACTATTTTATTGAGCTAACCGAGGAATTACAAGATGAAATTATTCGTCGTACAGAGCACGATGAGTTTTAAAGACAAATACCGTAAGTATTTAAATTGACACCTTTAAACACAGAAGGTGATTGACCTGAGCCCAAGATTTTTTTCTTGGGCTTTTTTTACAAAAAACTAACAATCAGGGCATTTCAAAATAGTTTAACTTGCACACAGTTAAAATACAAACCAAAACAATACTGTCCAAAAGAAGTTCTATATTAAAAAAGATTCTTCACCTCATTTCATTACGTTCAGAATGACAGGGTGTTAGGATTTGACAGGAAGGAAGAAGGGCTTTGCTTTTGGCATTGAAAAAAGCAAAGCCCTTCTTCCTTATGAGTTGCCAAAATACCTGTCATTCCGATGCATAGCGAGGAATCTTAATAATTATTCGGACGCTATTGAAACCAAAACTAAAGTCATATGAGATCACTATTAAATATTTTCACGCTTTTCACCATTTTACTCTTTTTAAACTCTTGTGGAAATTCAAATCTGCAAGCCCAACAAGATGTAGTAGAGGATTCTACTGAATTGGCATCCTCAGAAAATATAGAAGTAGAAGTTATTGAAGAGAGTATATTTATTGAAGATATAGGAGAACGAGAACCAACAGATGACGAGATTAGAGAATTTGGTATCATCTCAAATATTGAAGATGGAATTTACCCCATGTTTATAGTAACCATTGAATTTCCAGAGCGAGAATTTCAAATGGATTTTAATCTAAACATGGAATATGCCAATATTGATCCAAAATCTATAGATCTGCTTATTGGTAAATATGCTAGTTTCTATTATACAAGTGAATTAGAGAATCGCCTGATAGATATGCATTTTCAAGGCAAATCCTTAATGGGAGACTATGCTCCAGAGGTGAGTGATAATTGGAAAAAAGTAAATGGAGTTTTGAGTGGAGCTGAAAGTCCTACCATAAGTGATTTGCCTGGAAGTATAAGCATCACCGATAAATCAGGTGAGGTTTTTGAGTTTGAATATTATGTAGATGAAATGATGGTGAAAGCCAATGGCCAAGAGGTAAATGCATTTTATACCTTACGAGGTGTGGAAGATATCACTTATTTGCGAGTGTCTGAGTATTAGGTCTTAGTGATTGAAAAATGGATGTTCCCATATTACTACGTCCGGATTGATAGTTCTTACACTTCGATGAAATTCGCCATCAAAAGAAGAGAAAAACCAGCAAGATTTTACTTTTTCTTCTTCGTTTTTGTATTTTAAAATCCAATATCTACTACCGTTAACTTTTGATCTACTCTTTTTTATGCTGATGATATTAGTGAAGTGAATGGCTTTTTCCTTTTTATCATGAATAATAAAAAAATACTCATCATCGTGTTTTAGTTTTCTCGCTCTCTTAAATAATAGAAAAAAGCCAATAGAACTGAAGAGAAGAACAAAGGTCCAGCCATCTTTAAAATCTCCAACAAGAATTCCAAATATAAATACCAATATGAAAGGGATGAAAAGATATCTCATCCAGGTATAGCCATAGCTGATGATTTTTTTCTCATTCATAAAATACGTTTTTACAATATTAGGGTTTTTGTAGAAAATTTGCTTTCATTGTTTTGTTAATGAACTTGTAATCAGCCGCTATTTTTATTAAATGATAAGTTGTTAAGTTGGTTAATAAATTGAATATTCCTGAAATAAAATAAACGGTTATAACTTCTATATTCGTTGGAGCTATTGGAAATACAAAAAATTCCTATTTATGAAACATAAGCTTTATAAAATTCTTGAAAAAGGCGCCCATGGAAAGCGTCTTAATTTGTTTTTCGATTATTTTATCATGTCACTGATAATATTGAGTGTCATATCTATAGTTCTAGAATCGATTTCTGAAGTAAACATGGAATACGGGAATTATCTAAGGGCTTTTAACCTTTTCTCTATAGTTGTATTTACCATAGAATATTTATTGAGGCTTTATGTTTCTGATTTAATGTATCCTTCAAATAGTAGACTAAAATCGGCTCTTAAATTCATATTCTCTCCCTACGGACTCATTGACTTATTATCCATTTTACCATTTTACCTTCCCTTGATTTTCAAAATTGATTTGAGATTTTTACGGACTTTAAGGCTAATGCGATTTTTAAGAATCCTCAAAATAAATAGATACGATCATTCTTTTAAACTGATCTGGGATGTGATTAAAGAAAAGAAATCAGAACTTGGCGTTACAGGTTTTGTTACCTTTTTAACCCTTCTTGTGGCTTCTTTTCTAATGTATTATGTGGAGGGCGAAAAGCAACCAGAACTATTTCCAAATGTTTTAGAATCGTTTTGGTGGGCCATAAGTACATTGACAACTGTTGGGTATGGTGACGTGTACCCTATAACTGCCATGGGGAAGGTGATTAGTGGAGTAATTGCTTTAATGGGTATTGGGATAGTTGCCCTTCCTACTGGTATTGTAAGTGCTGGTTTTATTAGTAAAGTTCAAGAGAGAAAAAGACCTGCAAATTACAATACTTATCATTGCCCTCATTGTGGAGAAGAGCTTCCTCATAGCCATTTTAAGAATTAATTCTTTAGTTTGTCGATTAATTTGAGGTATCTATAAGCATATTCTATGCTTCAATTGCTTGTGTATTTTTTGCTTTTATTCGACCTCGAATAGTACTATATTTTCAGATAATTAGTATTCTAGAGGTTTGTATTGTTCTAGGTTAACATACTCTTTAGGTTTAAGCATAAAAATGACATGTACTTTAATAAAGAGAAAATCCATCTACGGATTCCGTTAATTTCCACAAATTTTTATTATAAACCATGGTTAGCTTTGTTATCCATGGTTTATCATCCGTGTTAATTACTATCAGTGAGCTCTCTGTGCTTCAGTTCGTGATAATGCGCGGACAAAATAAAAGTATGCTTTTATCCAGTGTGTATTGTAAGGTTGGTTTTTAATGTTCTAATAATTCTCTTATATTTGGATTCTTTAAATCAATGTTATTCATCTAAAATAATTTTTATGAAAAAATTAGTAGCAGAATTTATAGGAACCCTTTGGTTGGTTCTTGGTGGTTGTGGAAGCGCTGTATTGGCAGCAGGTTTTCCTGAATTAGGAATTGGTTTTGCTGGTGTTGCACTAGCTTTTGGACTTACGGTAGTGACAATGGCTTACGCGATTGGTCATATTTCAGGATGTCATTTGAATCCTGCAGTTTCTATTGGTTTATGGGCCGGAGGACGATTCGATAAGAAAGAATTATTACCTTATATTGCAGCTCAAGTTTTAGGTGGGATCGCAGGTGCTGGAATACTCTATTTAATTGTGAGTGGAAAACCTGGTTTTGAGTTAGGTGGCTTTGCCGCAAATGGATATGGTGAGCATTCTCCAGGTGGATTTTCAATGGCATCAGCTTTAATTACTGAAATTGTAATGACCTTTATGTTCTTGATTATCATTTTAGGAGCTACACATTCTAAAGCACCTAAATATTTAGCGGGACTCGCTATTGGCTTGGGTTTAACATTGATTCACTTGATCAGTATTCCGGTTACTAATACTTCCGTAAACCCTGCACGTTCAACTAGTCAAGCTATTTTTGTAGGCGATTGGGCTATAGATCAACTATGGCTATTTTGGCTTGCGCCTATCATAGGAGCCCTATTGGCTGGATTGGTTTATAAATTCCTTTCTCCTGAAGAAAAAGCATAATACGAGAATACAATTAATAATATGAAGCTTGAGAAATTCTCAGGCTTTTTTTATACACCTTTTTTATAAAAGATATTTATTAGGAATATTTAATTTAGCATTACTAATTGACTAAAATTAACATCATGGAAAAGCATTTATATGCCATATTATTAGGCGGGAAATTAAGAGCAAATCATTTAATGGAAGATCACCATTTGGTATTTGTTATTGCTGAAAATGAACCTAAAGCTAGAAAGTTAGCTAAGCATAAATGGCAAGCGGAGGAGGTTCATGTGGATGGAACTCAAAGAATAGATCAGGTAGATGGTTTCAAAATAAAATTGGAAAAGCAAGAGGGTGAAACGAGTAAATTGAGCACCAACTCTAAGTATTCTTTATAATTCCCAACCTAGGCCAACAGTATAAACATAGTCTTCTGGAGTAGCATCTGAAATAGGTTTATTGTCTATATTATAATCAAAAGTTCCTCTGATATAAAAGTCTCGAGGTAATTCGTATTTGGCACTGACCTTGCTGATCATTCTTACTCGTCCTCTTTCTGAAAAACTTGGATAAACAGTAATGTTGGTAAACATGCTTAAATCCCCCATATCAAACATGTTATATTCTAATTTCAAGGTTCCTTCTATACTATTTAAATCAGCAGGGTTATCTGGATTATCAACAAAGTTCTCTAGCGTATATGCGATACCAAATGAATAGTTGAAATAAACTTTATTCGTATGAATAAGATATTGACCAATGCTTAAATTATAGGTGCTTCTCAGATCAAGCTGTTGTTCAGTATTACTATAATAATTGGCTATTGCAGAAGAAAAGAAATCGTTTTTCATGAAGTATTTGAAGTCTAACATACCTGTTGTTCTTTTCGTACTTGGTGCATTATCTTGAACATTTCGAATCACGTTAAAGCTACTAGCAATACCCCATTTAATTCTATAATAGTCAGCATGAATATTACTGTTCAACTGATGTAGATTATTGGTTTTGGTGAAGGAGTATCCAAAATCCAATGACAGGTTCATGATATCAAATATTTTTCCATCGTCTACTTGTTTTAAATAAACAACATCCTCGATTTCTGTGCTTATCATTCCATTCACATAGTCCGTAATTCTAATACTATGATTGGTGGTGTCTTTTTGTATTTTACCAAATAGTCGTTCGCCAGAATTTAAGGTGACTCTAAAATTTCTAGTAGAAATAACTTGGCTAATCTCCAGCCATTCTATTTGGAAATCCTTTTCGCTATAGCTGGTTTTAAATATTAAGACTCCGCGCTCCATTTGCTTTATCTCGCCATATAATCTAGTTTGGTCCTTAGTGATTAAGGTGTCGCTTTGTGCATAAGAGAGTAATGGTAAAATTAGGCATAGGAGTAGAAGAATATAAATTATGTGATGTTTCATTTTAAATGTTTTGTATAGCAAAAATATAAAAACCGAGTCAATAAATCGACTCGGTTTTATCTATTGTCAGAACAGAAATTTTAGTTTCCGATTTTCTTTATTTTAAATAGATTCATAACTACTTTTCCCATTACTCCCCATGCAATTAAAACCATAGAAAGATAGGTGACCAATAACCAAATTGGGAAATTTCCTCGATTGGCCCATAGGGCACGAGTTTCACTAAAGTGACTTGGATGAGTAGCAATAAGTTTTAATTCAGCAGATTGATTTAATTCACCAAATTTTTCTTGGTCTACTACATAGACTACTAGTTCTCCTATACCTTTTTCACCACTTGGTAAATCGGCAGGATAAATAGCTTTAATAACACCCTCCTCATTGGTTATAGCACCAGCTTCCATAATCGGAAGATTATTGAAATAACGCTTGATTCCTATGAAGATTTCAGCATCGACGACTGGAGCTTTTGCGCCATTGAAGGTACCCATTAAAATGGCGCTTACTTCGCTATTGGCCTCGTCTACTTTTACTTCAAGGAAATATGGAGCACCTACTTCTGTATCATTAGATTTTGGAGTTTCAACTACTTGAGCACTTGCTGTAGGCTTAAAGTTAGCATCAAAAGAGCGGATATAATTGACCACATCACCTCTTTGTTGCTCAGAAAGAATAGCACCATAGGCTGGCATTGTAGCACGACCATCAGTTATTTTATGGAAAATGCTACCTTCAGTATTGGCATCATGGAAAGCTTGTTCACCAAAATCAGTAGGTTTAGGAATCAATGGCAAACCATTGTTTTTACCCACATCGCCGTGGCAAGATTTACAATTAGCTAAAAATACTACTTTCCCAGCTTTAACGCTTTTGTCAGAATAAGCAATTGGATTGCTGTCTTTTCGCTTGGCATCGCTTACTTTCCAATCGCTTTGAGCCATTAGGCTAAATGGCATCATTAGGACTAAAACAGCCAAAATATTTATTGTTATCGTTTTTGTCTTCATAGCACTAATCATATTTTTCAAATTCTTCAGTAATTCCTTTTTCTTCGGCTAATTCCCACATTGGAATGACAGGGAAAATCTTAAGAAGAATGGTAATGATCATTAGAGCCATTGCAAAAGCTCCAGCTGTAACTGCCACTTCAATCCAAGTAGGCATGTATTTATGGAATTCATCAGGCACATTTTGGATAGGCAAATGTGGATGAAGTAAAGTAGGAACAACAATGATAATTCTTTTTAGAAATGCTCCAATAAGAACAATGACTGCAATAAATGTTAAGTTATTTGGCTTTCTCCAATGTTTAAATATCATAAAGAAAATGGGTAATCCCATTCCAATGATTTGAACCACCCAAAATAAGCCAGCATAGGCTCCTTGGAAAAGAGTATGCAAATGAACGGCTTCACCAGTCTTCATTTTATAAGCAGGAACTAAGAATTCATTAATATTGAAATAAGCATACAATAAAGAAACCAATACTAATAATCTACCCATCATATCAAAATGATGATCCGTAAAATAGTCTTGAAGTTTGTAATTAGAACGAAGAATATACATCACAATAATGACGGCTGCTGTTCCTGCTACAAAAGCTCCAGCTACGAAATAAGGACCAAAAACAGTAGTGTCCCAGCCAATTCGCAAAGTAGATGCAAATAGCCAAGATGTTACCGTATGAATAGCCATAGCTACTGGTATGATGATGATACTTAGCATTCTAATACTCTTATGAAGAATTTTATATTGCTCTGGAGTACCAATCCAACCTAAACTAAGGATATTATACAATTGATATTGCCAAACAGGCATATCCTTCATTTTCTTTTTGATAAAAGCTAAATCAGGAATTAAAGGTAAAATAAAGAGGAGGGTGCTAATAGCTACATAAGTTGTAATTACTGTAACATCCCAAACAATAGGAGATTGTAGTCTTCCGTGAAGGAATAGATTTAAAAACCTATCCGGACGACCCATATCTGTGATAATAACCAAACCGGCTACCATTACAAATCCTAAAGCAATAATTTCGGAAACTCTAGTGATAGGCTTTACCCATTTTTGCCCTGCTAATCCTAAAACTGCACTCACTAGCATTCCAACCAAACTCACAGCAACAAAGAATACAAAATTGGAAATGTACAATCCCCAACTCACATAATCGCGCATGGCTGTTACACCTAATCCTTCAGTAAGCTGAATATAATAGGCATAGCCAAAGACCACCATTACCAATCCCAAGAATCCCATCCAAGGTAAAAATCCCTTATGGTTCTTCATGGGTCTGATAGCATCTTCAGCATACTTATCAACCAATTTCTTGGCTTGTTCTTTTGATAAAGATTCAGACATATCTTTTATTTTTTTATTGATTTTTCAAATGATTTTTTAAACGTGATGTTCGTCTTCCAAAGTGGTTTTACCATTATATTCGAATGGAAACATTCTGTTTTTTGGTGGTAAATAATACACGTTTGGTTTAGTTCCTAATTCTGGGAGTAGCGTATATCCTGCATTTTTACGAATCAATTCGCTAAAACGAGTGGTTTCTCCTGAGGTACCATTGGTAACAGCATCCTCATTTAAATCACCAAAATAATAAACTCCATTGGGACATGCGGAAACACAATAAGGAAGTTTTCCTTCTCTTAAGCGGTCGGCACTAAATAAACATTTTGAAATAGTTCCTTTTTTTTGTGGAACATTAAGCTCGACATTATAAAGCAAATCTTCATCCTCTTCGTGATTCTTAGGCTCAAACCAGTTGAAAACCCTTGCAGAATAAGGACAAGCTGCTATACAGAAACGGCAACCTATACATCTTTCATTATCAATTAAAACAATTCCATCTTGGCGTTTAAAAGTAGCATCAACAGGACAAACCTTAGTGCATGGAGGGTTGTCACAATGGAAACAAGGCTTGGGCATGAAATATGGCTCTGTATGCTCCGATTCTTGCATACGCAATACATTGATGTGATGTTGCTCTTCACGCAAATGGTGTGCATTTTGGCAAGAAGCCATACATGCTCTTACGTTTCTACAACGAGCTAAGTCTATCACCATCACCCAATGCTTACCTGGGATTCCTTCGCGACCTTGTTCTTGTAAAGCTGATGTATATTGATCCTTTTGAACAGGACTTAGTTCACTGGCTTTAATTTCTGCCAACTGACCATCTTCAGTCAGCACTTTAATCTTTTTTTCGGAATCCGATAAAGCAGACTCAGCTTCGCCACCATGTCCTTCTTTACCATCTTGAGCGGCAAAGCCAGCATATCCCGCTGCTCCGGCTGCCACCGCACCAATCCCAATTAAAGAGCCGATTTTCAGGAAATCTCTCCTTGATTTGGGGTTTGAATTATTATCTGACATATGTTATAATTTGATTTTGTTTTTCTTCTGTGAAAATAGGAAAAAAATTAACAAAAATTTTAAATTTCCCATAATTACTGTAAAATGAATTTTCTAAACTCCTAAAAGCCTTGTGATTATTTCTTTTTCTTGAACAGTTTTACAACTCTAAATGACATAAAAACCAACGATTAGGAATAAAGATATAACTTAAAGAAATTTGTTGGCCAAAAGTACTAAGTCCTATCCTAATTTCAAAAGAAATAGGTAATAAAATACCGAAATTCAGTAGCTTATTACCTATTTTTTAATGTATAGCAATATGTTGTTTGCTAGGTATTTACATCGGATTATGGAATTTTCATGTATTTGTGGCTTTGAATAGAGATATTCCATTGAGGATTCTTCATTACATATTCTGTTATCGCATGCATCATTTGATCTGCTTTACTCCATTCTGGTTGAAGGAATAAAAGGCAATCTGAGTTTACGAGTTTAGCATTGGCTTCGGCCCAAGCAAAGTCTTCTTCGGTTTCAATAACTACTTTTAATTCACTGGCTCTGGAGTAAACAGACTCCACCGGTGGTGATTTTTTCTTTGGTGAAACGCATATCCATTCCCATTCACCAGAATAGGGGTGAGCGCCACTACTTTCTAAATAGCGTGTCACATTATTTTTTTTCAATTCTGCACATAGGTAGTCCAAGTTGTTCATTAACGGTTCACCACCAGTAACCACAACTGCCTTTGCGGGCTGAGCAGCAGCATTTTTTACAATATCATCAGTAAGGGTAGGAGGATGCATCTTTCGATTCCAACTCTCTTTCACATCACACCATTTACAGCCCACGTCACAACCTCCAATTCTGATAAAGTAAGCGGCTTGTCCTGTATTGGCTCCCTCTCCTTGTATGGTATAAAATTCTTCCATTAATGGAAGCATTTTTCCCTCATCTAACAATATATCCTCTTGTTCTTTTGTCATTATTCTGTAATCATTAGTTTTTGGAAACCAATGTTTTTTCCTTCTTTCACTCGGACAAAGAAAATCCCTTGTCCCAACTCAGAAGTATTAATTTTAACACTGACTCCTTTTTGAAATTGGTTTTCTACGAAACTAAATTGGCTTACTTTCTGCCAGCTTAAATTATAGATTTCCACATCGAAATTAGGTTTCTTTAATCCTTTGATACTGACTATAACTTTTCCTTCTGAAGGATTGGGCTTTAGGATGATTTCAAAGGGTTTAAATAATGGTGAGTTTATACGAGATGCGTTTATGATTTGTATTAAGTCGAGTTGATAAAGTCGTGGAGGAATAAATGAATCCTCACAAGTCATTAATAAATGGTCTTTATCTTTAAAGCAAATAGATTCTGTTTGAGCTCCTTGTATATGAGCAAAGTCCACTCGTTTCTTGTTTCCACCAAAAAACTCATCATTCTTAAAGTCCCAAATCACCCAAACAAAAGGAACGAAATTCTCATAACCTACGAGGGCCAAAATATTTTCCTCTTCAAAATAGTCGGCACCTGTTAATAATCCTCTCACATTAAACTGGTCGTGGATTTCTAGTAAATAGTGACCAGCTTGTTTAGGGATTTTATAGCAACTGGTTTGTTGGTTTACCCAGTTTTTTGTAAAAATATAGAGAAAGTTACCCATTGAGGCTACTGATTCACAATCGTAATTATTGCTTCTGTTTTGCTTATTAAAGTTGATCTGATCTTGATAGGCAAATGTAATTTTTTCAGTATTAACTTCAGTATTACCCTCCTCAGGGATTTCTGATTTTAAAATTTTATAGATGGTAAGATCGTCTCTGGTGCCATAGTTATTTCCAAAATCACCAATATAAATAAAATTTTCATCCTGAGTGATATCTTCATAATCGAAATTAATAGCTCCTCTGAGCAATATTTTTTGCGTGACTTCACCCGTAGATTCATCTAAACGATAAATAGCAGGTTCTCCTCCAGAGTCATTATGGGTCCAGGGAGCATTTCTGAACCAAATTAATCCGCTGGTTTCTGATACTTCCGAAGCCAATTCTTCGATGATTATTTCTGGCTCCATGAGCACAGGATCATATAAACACGATCCATCATTTTCTTGCGCCATGGAGTTATAATTATTGGCATTGGGATCCGTACAACCTAATTGAGCCCAAGAATAACTTATTGGGAAGATAAACGCAATAATCAAAAGAAGATTCTTCATAAGTGTGGGATTTATGATAAGAACGGAAGTAAAAACTATCTGTAAACTTCTTTCTTAGAAGCTTTAAGAGTGTTTTCTAAAAGTGCAGCAATGGTCATGAGACCAACACCACCAGGAACAGGAGTAATTAGGCTTGCTTTTTTGCTCACCTCATCAAATTTCACATCCCCCACTATTTTATATCCTTTTTCTGAATTGTCATTTTTTCTGTGAATCCCAACATCAATAATTACGGCATCTTTTTTTACCATATCCTCTGTTAAGAATTCTGGTTGGCCAATAGCGGCAATAATGATATCCGCTTGGGCAGTTATTTCTTTCAGGTTTTTGGTTCTGCTATGGCATAGGGTAACAGTGGCATCGCCAGGATTACTTTTTCTACTTAACATGATAGAAATAGGAGTTCCTACGATATTAGATCTACCTAAAACAACTACATTTTTACCAGATGTTTCGATTTTATATTCTTCAATCATCATCATGATACCATAGGGAGTAGCAGGTAGATAAGTTGGTGCACCAGTCACCATTTTGCCAATATTGATAGGATGAAAACCATCTACATCTTTTGAGGGATCTATTTTGTTGATGACTCTATCCACGTCAATATGATCTGGAAGCGGAAGTTGAACAATAAATCCATCCACATCAGGATCATTATTCAAAAAGTCGATGATTTCGATCAGCTCAGCTTCAGTAGTTTTCTCAGAATATTTATAAAGTGAAGAAGTGATACCAACCGAACGACAAGCTTTTTCCTTACTTTTTACATAAAACTCGCTTGCTGGATCTGCACCCACTAAAACGGCTGCTAAATGAGGAGCTTTCTCATCGTTATCAATCATTTTAGCTACCTGAGCAGCTATTTTATCTTTAATTTTCTTAGAGGTGACTTTTCCGTCGATTAACTTGCTCATGATTATCTTCTTCTCATTTTATTCATCATATTCATCATGTTTTTGCCACCACCACCGCTCATCATTTTCATCATTTTGCTGGTTTCGGCAAATTGTTTAAGAAGTTGATTTACTTCTCTCACTTCTGTACCTGCTCCCAATGCAATCCTTCTTCTGCGACTTCCATCTATGATTTTCGGATTCTCTCTTTCTGCAGGGGTCATGGAATATATAATAGCTTCTATGCCTTTGAAAGCATCATCGTCAATATCTACATTCTTTAAGGCTTTTCCCATACCTGGAATCATACCCATCAAGTCTTTTACATTACCCATTTTCTTAATTTGCTTGATTTGATTCAAGAAATCATTGAAATTGAATTGATTTTTAGCAATTTTCTTTTGAAGTTTTTTAGCTTCTTCTTCATCAAATTGCTCTTGGGCTCTTTCTACAAGAGAAACAATATCACCCATACCTAAAATCCTATCGGCCATTCGGCTAGGATGGAATACATCAAGAGCGTCCATTTTTTCTCCAATACCCACAAACTTGATGGGCTTAGTAACTACCGAACGGATAGTTAGCGCAGCACCACCACGAGTATCACCATCTAATTTGGTAAGGATAACCCCATCAAAGTTTAATTGATCGTTAAAGGCTTTGGCGGTGTTTACAGCATCTTGACCAGTCATGGAATCTACCACAAACAAAGTATCGTGAGGTTTAATGGCTTTTTTGATTTCGGAAATTTCCTTCATCATTTGCTCATCTATAGCCAAACGACCAGCAGTATCCACAAGAACCACATTATAGCTACTCTCGTGCGCTCGTTTTACCGCGTTACGCGCAATATCTACGGGGTTTTTATTGTCTTCTTCAGTATAAACATCAACTCCAATTTCGCCACCAAGTACTTTTAATTGCTCAATCGCAGCAGGACGATAAACATCACATGCCACCATTAAAGGTTTCTTTCCTTTTTTGGTTTTAAGGTAATGAGCTAATTTAGCAGTATGTGTTGTTTTACCAGAGCCTTGAAGTCCGGCCATTAAAATTACAGCAGGATTATTATCTATATTTAGTTCTGTTGCAGTACCGCCCATTAATTCGGCCAACTCATCGTGTACTATTTTTACCATTAATTGCTTAGGAGATACGGCATTTAGAACATCGAGTCCTAAGGCTTTATCCTTTACATTAGCAGTAAAAGTTTTAGCGATTTTATAGCTCACATCGGCCTCTAATAAGGCTTTTCTGATTTCTTTAATAGTCTCGGCCACATTAATCTCAGAGATTTTGCCTTGGCCTTTAAGTATTTTGAACGAACGTTCTAGTCTATCATTTAATCCTTCAAACATATTCTTTTGGAATTTTAGGGCTGCAAAAATAGTAATTTTCTATGAAAATTCCTTGTTAAAATGATGCTTGGTTTTTGTTATTGAAATTAAACGATATGCCTTTATGATATTGGTATAAAAGGGACTTTTGATTGGATTTAGAAAAGTGAAAGTATAAAAAAAAGGTGCGATAACCAGTCGCACCTCAAACACAAACCATAATTAACCAAAGAAATATTATTCACTAATATTTCTTATGCAAATATAAGTGCTCTTTTAGAACTAATATTAAACGATTATTAAATGTTGGAGAAAAATGTGCAAATGGAATGATTCAATGACTAAGCGCAGTGGTTTTACTTAACAAAAGGGTGGGTATGAAACTAAAAATGAAGTATTTTTTCAGAAATATTACCTACGCCATCCTTGATAATGATTTTGAAGACATTTTTTTCTTGAATATTATTCAGATGGCAAGTCAAACGAGACTTCTTTGGATCATAACTCATCAAAATCCAGGAACCGTTGAACCAAGCATTATAATCAGAAATTCCACTTTCTTGATCTGTAATAGTAAAAGAAAGGCTTTTGGGTGTTTTGTTATTTTCTAATTTTGTTCTCACTTTTATAGAGGGCGCAATGGTGTCAACTAAAATGAGGTATTCGCCAAAATCTCTGGTTTTATAACTCAAGTCATTAGTGTTTTCCCATGAAGAAGAATAAGCGCTGATACTTTTTTTATAATATTCACCAATATAAATATTATTTTTTAGGTCCTCTTCGATTTCAATATTCTTCAACTTCACGTGAATATGCTCTTGTAAACCAGCACCTACTTTACCAATATGATATTTCTTTCCATTGATCGATTTGTCGCTTTCTTCAATGGAGGAGCTAAAGCTCAAAGTATCATATAAACTTCTACTCGGGAAATAGACCTTTATATTTTCGTCCTCATAATTATTTTCACCCAAAGGATAGTATAAATTGCCACTGCTTAATGACTCATTATTCTCAATAGTCTTTGAAAAAACGGTGAAATTGAGGATGGCTTTATTGTCATGTATGTCTTTTACAATGTATTTTATCTGATGGTATTGATTATCGTTAAAAGAGAAAACCCCCTTATTTACAATCTTGTCATAAATAGGAAGTTTGTTATTGGGGCTCTGATAAGTTCTTTGATAACTCCTTCCTTTCTTTTTATAGAAATCAAAATCAATGAGTGTGTTGATATATCTGGTGCTAGCAAAATTTAGTCTTTCCACATTGTGTGAATATACGAGATTAGAATCCACGAAAATTTCTATCTCATAAACTCCATTTTTATTTTGAGTATCATTTTGTTTGTCAATGGTGTTGATACCTAGATAAAAGTCTCCAGCAATTTCTAAGGTATCCTTTTCTTTCAGTAAATAATCACTTCCCCAACCTTTTAGAGTGAAAGTTTGAGCATTTTGTTTTCCCTCGATTTTAGCCTGTTCTTCTGCTGGGTATATTCTTATCGAACTTATGGTAGGGGTAATGAAGTCTTTAACTTTGAATCCGAAAAGTAATGGGTTGATGATTTCTTGATTGGCCGTTTCACGAATTTCAAAATGAAGATGAGGTCCTCCAGAACCACCTGTATTTCCACTTAAGGCAATAATGTCTCCTTTTTTAACTGGAAATTGCCCAGCTTTTACATATAAGTCTACACTAAAACTTTGGTTTTTGTATTGTTGCTGTTCAACGTATTTGGCAGCATCTCCTTTGAGTTCTTTCAGGTGACCATAAACGGTGGTGTATCCGTTTGGATGATCGATATAAACAGCATTTCCATAACCCCAAGGCGAAATTTTAATACGACTTACCCAGCCATCAGCTGCTGCGTAAATATTCTTTCCTTCTACTCCTCCAGTTTTAATGTCTATTCCGCCATGAAAGTGATTGGAGCGTAATTCCCCAAATGTTCCAGAAAGATAAATTCTACCTTCTACAGGTGAACGAAAATAATCTTGTGGATATTTTGACTTAGTTTGAGCATTTAAATGTTGAAAAAGGACGCTAGAAAGAAAAATCAGTAGGATATATTTGAATTTCATAAAACTTGTTCATTTATTTTGGGGTTTGCAAAAATAGGAAATTTCGTTTGATAGTTAAAAGTTAATATTTAACAGTTAATAGTTAAAAATCAAAACTGTCCAAATGAAGTTCCATATCAAAAAAGATTCTTCACTTCATTGCATTACGTTCTGAATGACAAGGTGTTCGGATTTTATAAGGAGGAAGAAGGGCTTTGCTTTTGGCATTGAAAAAAGCAAAGCCTTTCTTCCTTATGAGTTGCCAAAACACCTGTCATTCCGATGCGTAGCGAGGAATCTTTAATAATTATTAGGATGCTATTGGTTAAAACGAAAAATCATGGCTAGAATTCAACAGATAAAGGCCAAAAGCTAATTACCAAAAGCCAGCATTAAGTTTCCAGTTCCACTCTAGGATCGATTACTCGATAAAGGATATCTACTACTATGTTCACAAGAATGAGGAGAACGGCCACAAAAAGTACTGAGCCCATGAGAACAGGAAAATCGTATTTCTCAAGCGAATTAACGATAACAAGTCCCATTCCTTTCCAATCGAAAACGTATTCTACAAAAACAGCACCTGCCAAAAGTGAGGCAAACCATCCGGAAATGGTTGTGATAATAGGATTTAGCGCATTTTTTAGGGCGTGTTTTCTAAGGATTTGCCATTCTGTAAGACCTTTAGCTCGTGCAGTTCGGATATAGTCTTTTGCTAAAACTTCTTTCAAGCTAGAGGAAGTTAATTCTGTAATAATGGCTAGTGGTCGAATGCCTAGGGTGATTGCTGGAAGAATCAGGTTTTTGAGTGCCAGATGTTTGCCATTGCCCAAATCGTCAACTTCATAAAGGGAGCCGAACAAGTTTAAACCGGTATAATCGGCCAATACAAAAGCAAAAAGCCAAGCCATTAAGATACTGGCAAAAAAGCTGGGTAACGACATACCGAATACGCTCAAACCAAATATGAAGGAATTTAAAAATTTATTTGGATATACAATGTTGACCATCCCTAGGAACACCCCAACAACTAAGGCAAACCCCATGGATACGGCTGCTAGTAATAAGGTTTTCGGAAAAGCTTCTGTTAAAATACTCGTTACCTCTCTGTTGCTCTGAAAGCTTTTTCGCAAGTAGGGTGGTTTTATTTGAAGATGATGGTTCTTGATGTTTGGTGAAATTTGAAATCCTGCAGACTCCTCCGTTTTTTCTTTTATTCCGATAGGCGATAAGTCGTGTAAGAAATTGAGATATTGAATATAGATGGATTTGTCCCTCCCTAGTTCTTTGTTGATAGCTTCTACCGATGCGATATCTGCTCTTTGCCCCAACATCATTCTAGCAGGATCACCAGGTAAAATATTAAATAAGAAGAACACCAAAGTAGCTACGCCAAGTAGTACCCAAAATCCATAGAGGAGTCTTTTGAGAATAAAAGGCAGCACTATTTCAGTTTTATTATTTCCTCATATTGAGGAAGGTGACCTTGTGCCCATTTGCCCATGATTACACCATTTTTCAAAACTACTAATCCTGGATTAGAGCGGATAATTGTTTTTAAATCTATATCATCGCTTTGATATAAATCTGAGTAGAATCTTTTTTCTTTTTGAAACTGGTCGATGATTTCTTCACTACTTGCTGTGATTAAGCTAAAGGAGTAGGCGTTTTCTGTGGCTCGCCTTTTTAATTCTTTCATCTGTTCCAGGTGTTCCCAATCACCTTCGTTTAAATCATAAGAGATTAATAAAAAGTGATACATAGGATCGTCAACAATATTATCTGTAATATCTTGTCCAGCTAAATCGAAGAAGCGGATATCAGAAACTCTTTCATTTGGATCTACCACTCGCATATCAGAATATTCCCATTGACTCATCCAAATACTATCGTTATATGGATAATTGGGTGAAAGATATTCTTCTGTTTCACCTGTGTTTTTATTTTTATAGATAAGATAGTACTCTAAGGGTTTTGGGTTTTCTACTTTGAGGTTGGTGCCCACTTTCCATGATCTGAAATCAAGAAGAGGTAGACGATTGATATTATATGAGTTGAATAAGGTGAAACCAATCACAATCAAAATTGCAATTGACCATTCCGTAGTTTTCTTGTAAACATTGTCGAATGAGTTTCTGGTAAAGAAAATAAATATCAAGAAGAAGTCAATCACCAAGTTCTTATAAAATGTTTCCCAATTGGTGAGGATGATAAAATCTCCAAAGCACCCACAATCAGGAACTGGATTGTAAATAGCATCATTGAGGGTGAGGAATGTAAAGAGTATCATCATTAAGGCTACCAACCATGCTGTAGTCTTCTTAAAAATATTGAAGACTAAAAATACTCCAAGAGAAAACTCAGCCACGCAAAGTAAAACAGCTAATGGTAAAGCGAAAGGAATAGCCCAGTCGGTACCAAAGGCAATAAAATAATCTTCTATTTTATAAGCTGTTCCTAGGGGATCAACTCCTTTTACAAATCCTGAAAATATAAAAACTAGTCCTACAAATAACCTGCTGATTATTCTTGCAATTCGTATCATTGGGTAAATATTTTAATAAAAATGCTAATGCATGCAAATTTGCACAATTTTGCAGATATAAGACACTTTAATCCCTAAAATTTAGTGAATGAAATGTAAATATTACAGAAAAATCAAAAAATAATTCAAAATTATAAACTTTGAATGTTGTGAGAGGCTATTAATCTATATTAATATCATAGACATAGGAAAAGTAATGCATTCCTCTTTTTTTACTTATTTGGCCTCCTGTATATGAGTCAAGGCTAAAAGGAGATTTTCCTGAACTGCCCTTATAATATGTTGTATGTATGGTGTCTTGGACAATTAAAAATATGGTGTCGATACCATTGCTATAAAAAGGGGGTGGAGGTGAATCCTGATCTTCATAAGAGTGTTTAAACATATGAAAAGATTCAGTTTCAATTCTAATAGTATCTTTCTTTATTATATAAGAATAGTTTAAAATCAATGATATATGGGTGCTAGACTTGTTCGTGAAGGTATAATCAACACTAGCCATTGGTTCGTATCCACAGGACCCAAATACAATGATGGATAATAGAAATAATAATGAATTTTTCATATAATAATAACTTAATGAAAATGATTTTATTTCTTTTCAGATAAAAGAATCAAAGCAAACAGCGCATAGTTAATCATATCTTGATAATTGGCATCTAAACCTTCAGAGACAATCGTCTTGCCTTCATTATCTTCTATTGATTTAATTCTAAGCAGCTTCATAAGTATAATATCATCTAAAGAAGAAATACGCATATTTCTCCAGGCTTCATCGTAATCATGGTTTTTGTCTTCCATTAACGACATAGAACCAGTGACATGAGTATCATAGAGTTTTTCAAGTTCAATTGGTTCGATATCACCACTTTCTCCATGGCCTCTTTCCAATTGAATAAGAGCCATTACAGAATAGTTTACAATGCCAATAAATTCAGGTTCGATTCCTTCGTTTACTTTGCTGCTTCCTTTTTCTTGAATGGAACGAATTCTACTAGCTTTTATATAGATTTGGTCTGTTAATGAGCTTGGCCTTAGTATTCTCCATGCGCTACCATAATCAATCATCTTATTCATGAATACACTTTTACATAATGCGATGGCTTCTTTGAATTGTTGGCTAGTATTTGACATTGATTATATCTTCTTAATTTAGCCACAAAATTAATTAAATGAGTGAAAACAACAGCTCTTTTTCAAAATTTCAATGTGGAGATTTGGAAATAGACTTGGAAGTCCCTCAGCTGATGGGGATTCTGAACTTGACTGATGACAGTTTTTTTGATGGAGGAAGATATAATAAAGGGGATGGATTTTTATCGAGAGCTGAGAAATTAGTGGTGGAAGGTTGTACTATTATTGACATTGGAGCGGCTTCAACTCGTCCAGGAGCAGAATTGATAGACGAACAAGAGGAATGGAGGATTTTAGAGAAGCCCTTGCAAGTTTTGAGGAAGAAATATCCAAGTATTCTATTATCGGTTGATACTTATAATGCTGGGCAAGTAAAAAAGTGCAACCATCTTGGGGTTAATATTATTAACGATATTTCTGGTGGTACTTGGGATTCACAAATGTACGCTGAAGTGGCCCAATACCAAATGGCCTATGTGATGATGCATATTAAAGGAGAGCCTAAAACCATGCAGAATCAAACAACATATTCTTCAGTAATTGATGAAGTGAAGAATTATTTTGAGGAGGGTATCAAGAAGCTTAATGAGCTTGATTTTAAAAATATCATTTTGGATCCGGGTTTTGGTTTTGCAAAGACTTTGGAACAGAATTATGAGTTGTTGGGCAAAATGAGTCAATTGGAAGCCTTTGGATATCCAATTTTAGCTGGATTGAGTAGGAAGTCTATGATTTTTAGAGCCCTAGGGATAAGCCCACAGGAAGCTTTGAATGGAACAACTGCATTAAATATATTGGCATTACTAAATGGGGCTAAAGTTCTCCGTGTTCATGATGCTAAAGAAGCTCGTGAAACCATTCAACTATTTTCACTGTATAAAAGAGGTGAAAAAGAAAGCTAGGTTATCAATATTTGGGTGAATTCGTATAAATAGCATCCTCAGATTAGATTTTTAAAATACCTTTGCCGCCTTAATATAAGTACTACTAAATGCTAACATTTGTAACAGGTTTTATTGAGCTGAGATTCCTCGATGTATTAGATATCGCCCTAGTGGCGGTGCTTTTGTATATGCTTTATGCTTTGCTTAAAGGAACTGTTGCCATTAATATTTTTGCAGGTATCGCTGCTATCTATTTTATTTGGAGATTGGTAGTAGCCTTGCAAATGGAAATGTTGAGTCAGATATTGGGAGCCTTTATTGGAGTGGGTTTCATCGCTTTAATCATAGTTTTTCAGCCTGAATTGCGTCAGTTTTTACTTGTATTTGGTACTCCCAAAGTCTTAGAAATCCTTCCTGAACGGTTGAAATTTATGTTTCGAAATTTCCAGCCTGAACAAGCTAATTTAGATACCGATAAAATTGTTAAAGCTTGTCATAGTATGAGTGATGACAAAACGGGAGCCCTAATTGTGGTTACTCATCAACATGAATTAAATGATATTATTGAGACCGGGGAGGTTATGAATGCTAGAGTTTCAGATCAATTAATAGAGAATATCTTCTTTAAAAACAGTCCACTTCACGATGGAGCCATGGTGATTAGTGACAATATTATTCAAGCTGCGGGGTGTATTTTGCCGGTTTCTAAAAATAGAAGCATAGATGTTTCATTGGGATTAAGACATAGAGCAGCAATAGGTATTACAGAAGCTACTGATTGTATTTCTCTAATTGTATCAGAAGAAACAGGTCATATTTCCTATTGTAAAAATGGGGTGGTGGTTCAAAATGTTCAAGCGCATCAGCTTAAAAATTTCTTGGATAAGGAGTTTAATCCGGTTTAGTGAGAATTTGGTGTGGGAGTTGCAATATAAAATACTTTTTGTAAAGTATCCCTATTTACTTTTATTGTTAATTACGAATCAGCTAGCCTATATGTTATCTGAAAAATAGGTTTAACTTGTGGATTCTTGTGAGTGAAAACCTTTACTAGTTATCTCTGTAATTAAATGTCTAACTTCTGCCTCATCTATACCTATTCCAAATTTAATAGTTTTCATTCCGTAATCAAATCTAAGCTTTCCACCAGTTAATCCCCAGAAATCCCCAATATTCTTTTGGGCAAATAAGCTCGCTATGTTTTGGGCAGGATTTAATTCAAGGTTTTTGATTGATTTCGTTTCATATTTCTTGCTTCTAATAATGATGCTAAAGATACTTTTGTCAATCTGAAATATTCCTTTGTCTATATAAATTGTTTCCTTCCCTGCTAGATTCCAAAGTAATATAATAATTGAAAATACTCCTCCAAAAGTCCAACCTGCAAGCCAAACCATCATAAATAAAACTATACCAGTGTTATTAGAATCTAAAAGGTCGATAATGGCTGATTTCTCACCTAAAAACCATCCCACTAACCAAATACTTAGAAATAATATAATAAACCAGTTTTTCTTTGACGGAATTAGAATTTTCAGATTGAATTTATCCGATTCAATCTTCGTTCTACTAGCGTAGGGTTGTTCAATCATGAATTTAATGAAATTGAGTCTTATGTAATAGGTAAATTGGGTTTTGGAATTAGAAAATTAAACCTCCTCCATAACAAATCCAACTTTCTTTAAATCATTCCAGAAATCAGGATAAGATTTATTAACCACATTGGGGCTTTCTATGGTGATTTCACCAAAAGGTATAGCCAGAGGAGCAAAGGACATGGCCATTCGATGATCAGCAAATGTTCTAATAGCACGAGTCACTTTTGCATTAGACGCCTCCATTTTGATACTATCTTCAGAAGTATCTAATTTTAGTCCCATGTCTTTTAATTCTGTATGCAAGGCATGAATTCTATCTGTTTCTTTAAATCGGAGGTTGTGTAATCCATGAAATTCCCCACTAATACCTAAGCCTGCAGAAGTACAAACTAAGGTTTGAACCATGTCGGGGTAATCTAAGAAATCGTGCTTGAAGTGCTGACAATGGTTATTGGTTTTGGTTAAGCGAACACCGTTCTCTAAAAACTCACTATGAACTCCAAACTGTTCGTAAACTTCTGCAATCATGGCATCACCTTGTATGCTGTCTTTCTTTAAGCCATGTAGAAATAAATCAACATCCTCAGAAAAGGCTGCCATTTCGTACCAATAAGAGGCCGCACTCCAGTCACTCTCCACAAAATATTCCCTTCTACTTGAATATTGTTGTTTCTTAATGGCGATAGCATTTTCGTGCATCAATATTTCGATTCCAAAATGCTCCATTACTCGGGCAGTCATTTTGATATAAGGCATAGAGGCTACTTCGCCTTTTAAATACATGATAAGGCCATTTGTCATCTTTGGCGCCATCAACATTAGGGCAGAAATATACTGGGAACTTACTGTAGCATCAATATCGATAACACCACCTTTGATTCTCTTTCCTTCAACTAAAATAGGAGGAAAGCCTGGGTTTTCAACATATCTAATGTTCGCGCCAATTTGTTTCAAAGTATCTACTAGTATCTCTAGTGGACGCTCTTTCATTCTCTCAGAACCGGTGATTAAAGATTTTACATTAATGGCAGAAGCATAAGCGGTAATAAATCGCATAGCGGTACCAGAATCTTGCATATCTAGAGTAACAGATATATTGGTGCCTTTCAAACGCAATAGAGTTTCTAAAGCATTATGAAGTACTTTGGTGTCATTACTTTTAGAAAGATTTTCTATTTGTAAATCATCAGAGCCTAATATGGCATCTATAACTAGCAGTCTATTGCTTTCGCTTTTTGATGCAGGCAAATAAATATCGCCCTTCAATTCTTTGTTGGCCTTTCTAACGATATAACTCATCTTAGTTCGCTTTATAAAATTTGATTGATTCTTTGATATCTTCCAAACTTGAGTTTTGGTTGATGATTGATTCCCCAATGGATGATACAAAGGTAAGATTTAATTCATTCCCACTCTTCTTTTTATCTTGCCATAATAAGGTTTCTACTTGTTCAATAAAGTCTTCTGTGATTTCGTAAGGATTGTAGTAACTAGATATTTCATTTCTGATGATGCTAAATTCATCTTGGCTGAGAAGGCCTTTTTTAACAGATAAATAGGATTCTAGTATCATTCCTATGGCTACAGCCTCGCCATGTAGCAAAGGAATTTTATCGTTTTTCATGGAATAGCTTTCCAAAGCATGGCCTAAGGTATGGCCAAAATTCAGTGTTTTTCTGATGTTTTTTTCTGTGAAATCTTGTTCTACAACTTCTTTTTTAATCTGAATACTATTTTCGATGAAACCTAGAATGGTATCCACCTTCAAATCTTTAACCTGAGTGAGCGCTTCCCAATGCTTTTTATCCGTGATCAAGCCATGTTTCAACATTTCTGCCCATCCGCTTAGAATTTGGCGGTCGTCTAGAGTATTTAAAAAAGAGTATTGTATAAATAGTGACTTAGGTTCGCTAAACAATCCTACTTGGTTTTTAAAATGTCCCAGATTAACGGCTGTTTTTCCTCCAATACTGGCGTCTACCATAGATAAAAGGCTGGTGGGGATATTGACAAAATCCATTCCTCTTTTAAATGTGGAAGCGATAAAGCCACCCAGGTCAGAAATCATTCCACCTCCAAAATTGACCAATAAACTTGAGCGATCGGCTTCATATTCACCCAAAGCATGCCATAATTGAGCTGCTATTTCTATATCCTTCGATGATTCTCCAGCTTCTATTACTAATACTTCGGCTTTTTTAATTTCCTCCGATTCGTGTTGTAAGATTGGCCAGCAATGGTCCATTATATTTTCATCCATTAAAATAAATATTTTGCAATATTCATTTTTGGAGATATAGGAATCTAATTGCTCACCTGCCGATTCGCAGATGTAGATGGGATAGTTTTGGGTTACTATTTTGGTTTCCTTCATCAATTATACTTTTTTATCGCAAATTTGCTTATAAATACAAAACCTGCAAGTTTTTTCTTCATTTGTTTGTGTGAATGGAACCTCGGGATTGAAAATCTCAGTGATTAAGGCTGTGAAATCTTCATCAAGCTGTTCCAAGTCTACTTTTCCTGTTTTTAACATCAAGTAAGGTGTTTGGATTTTTCGGAAAGAGATGATCCCAGATATGGTCGATTGATATAACTGATTGTCATACATCCAATAATAGATATAAAGCTGTAGTGCTTTGTCGTATTCAGGATTTGTAAAAATTTTATTCAAGTCATCCTCCCTTTTATAATCGGGGATTTTGACATTCTTTTCCTCTACCTTTCCTGTTTTATAATCCAGGATTCTCAACTGATTTTCATAAAAGTCTATTCGGTCTGCAATTCCTTTAATGAGAACTTTCTGTTTGCTGCCCTTCAACTCCAATTCTCGTTCCAACTGATCTTCTACTGCAATTATTTTTAATGCTGATTTTTGGCTTTTGGCTACTTTTATTTCATGCTTAATGAAGTGTTGAAGATAGTGTAAAGTATCTTTATAACTTAAATAATTAGCGCCCTCTTCCAATTGTCCTTTGAAATCGTTTTTAGCAAAATACTCTTTCAGCAGCTCAGGCAAATCCTTTTGTAAATTTTCTAGTTTCTCAAATGGAAAGTCAATTCCGATAAATGGCTTGTAAAAATCTTCTAATAAATGATGAATCACATTTCCTATCATTCGTTCATCAATAGTTTCAACAAATTCATCAGGTTCTTTGATTTTGGCTATTTTCTTGAAATAAAACTGCAATGGGCAACGAACATAGCTAATAATGTGAGTTGGAGATAACCCAAGCTTAGCAATGGTTTCCAGCTTATCTATGCAATTTTCATCTTTTTCTATGGTAATTTCCTCTATTTCTGAAAGCTTTAAATCTTCAAAACTTAATAATTTCTCATGCATAGAAACTTCTCTATTGTATCGAGGAAGTTCAAACTGTAATTGTTTGATGAATCTGCTTTTTTCACCACCACTCATTTTTCTTTTGGTGGTGGAATATATGATTTCAATATTTTTTGCTCTTTGAATCAGGCGATAGAAGTGATAGGCAAAAACGGCGGTTCGCTCTTGTACTCCTGGTAATTCGTATTCGTAACGAATATCAGCAGGAATAAAGGAATTGATATGAGTAGAAGCTGGTAAAATATCCTCATTAGTACTTAAAAGAATGATATTTTTAAAATCCATTAATCTGGTTTCTAATAATCCCATAAGCTGTAAGCCTTCATCAAACTTGCCTAAAAACGATTGTTTTATAGTTTTGATGAGTTGCTTATAAAAAGTATGATAAGTTTGGAAACTTTTAGGTTGCCCGTTCTTCTTTATCAAATGCGATAAACGAACAATAATGGATTTGATTTGCATTAAAGCATCAATTTCTTGTTCTGAAGTATTCCCAATCTCCAAACTTTTTGTTTCTAGAATAAAATCAATTAGTAAGGAAATAGAATCATTTAAATGCTGAGCATTATTTTCATGGTTATTGAATATGTTAGAGAGTTTGTATACGCCTGCTTCTTGTAAAATAGCCGATACCATCTCTGTTCCAACGAAGTGTAAGGGTATGGTGTGAGAAAGTTTTGAGGAGTCTTTATGATCCTGTTTCAGGAGTTCATTATTCAGAACTTCTATTAAATTAGTTTTGTGAATGCGAAATTGTGGTGAATCGAGAGCATTGAGTTTATGAGCATGCAAGTGTAATCGGATAAATGATTCTATCAGCCTATAGGCGTGGCTGTGTGTAATGGGAAAACCCATGGTAATATTGAGTTTCTCTAATAGCTCTTTGGAGAGGCTATTTAATAAAGGTAATAATAAGTTTTCATCAGCCGGAATAACTACTGTTTGAGATAATTCCTGTGCGTTTTTAGCCTCCAAAATCTGATTGGTCAGTCGTGCTTGTCCCAATACTCCAGGGCTACCAATAATGTTGATATGTTTGTCGTTTTGCATGAAAAAACTAGAAGCTTGTTCTTCCACTTCTGCACTCCATGTTCTATGCTTTCGCATATAAAAACCGGCTTCCATTAATCCATCATCCAAATAATAATGATCCACATCCCAAAGCACTTGAGTAATAGGCATTCTCACTAGTTTTTTAATAATGATTTCTTCACTTGTGGTTAATGCATTAAATCCGGCAACCGTAATGTTAGCCCATTCCAGGTGAAGCAATAAATCATCGCAATTCTCTGCAAAATGACGGTAGGCCATTCCTTGATAGCAAGCTTGCTCTTTATAGAGCCGTGCTCTAAAATCTTCATAAACAAAAGCCATTTGATTATAAAAGCTCAAATATTCTTTTTGAGAAGCACTCAAAGGGCTACCATCCGGATTCCATTGTTGTATGGCTTTGGCTTCACTAAGGTAGGAGAATATGGATTTCCCATTGGCCATATTCATGTCAATCTCATTAAAATCGTGGATTAAAGTAGACGAATAATTTAAGAATACCTCGAACTCAATTTCTGTGGAAGGATCTTGTTGTTGCATCGTCTCAAAAAGGTGAAAGGTGAGGTCCACTTCATCCAGCTTAATCAGCTGTAGGTGATGGAAGATAAACTCATCAATGGAAAATATTTGGGGTAGAAATCCTCCTTTAGGATTTCTTTCCATAATCCCTTTTTTTATAAACCTGCTGGCTCTTCTATTGGGAGTAATGATACATCTTTTTAGTGCAGAAATATCATTTTTACTCACAAAAGCGTCCGCTATCTCATCTATAAACTTTCTCATGAGCTCAGCCATTTATTAGCTTTGTCAATGGCTTCAGGCTTTCCTAAATCCATCCAAAAGCTTTCGTCAATTTCTAGGGCACTTATTTCTTCACTTTGACTCATCTGAATATATACTGGAATGATTGGGAAAGCATTATCTACATTGAAATAGGGGAGGGTGCTTTTATTAATCACATGAACTCCATTAAAGGCAAATGGTTTATAGTTTTCGACTTTTATGTTTTCGGGCTTGGTTTTTCTAGTTTTTATATTCGTCCAACCTTTTAACTTGTTGTGCTCATCAAACAATAGATACCTTGATGTCCTTCTGTTCTGCACTAATAGTGTGACTTTGGAATTGGAGTTTTGATGATGATTAATCAGTTTGTTTAAATCAAAGTCAGTTAGGATATCCACGTTATGAACCAATAAGTCTTCTTCATTTTCAAGCAAATTTAATGCCTTTTTTAGGCCTCCTCCGGTATCTAATAATTCCTCTCTTTCATTGGAAATGATGATATTACACCCGAAGTTTTTATTCTCTTTTAAATAAGAAATAATCTGTTCCCCATAATGATGAATATTGATAATGATATCTGTCATGCCAAAAGATTTAAGCTTCAATATCAAATGACCAAGCATAGGTCTTCCTTGCAAGGGAACCAAAGCTTTGGGAGTGGATTTAGTATAGGGATAAAGTCTGGTGCCAAGACCAGCAGCGAAAATAAATGCTTTCAAATTTGTTTTTTTTCAAAGTTAGAAAAATTATCAAAATTGCTTCAAAAAAAACCTCAAAAAAAAACTGCCCTTTATAAAAGAGCAGTTTCTATCTTGGAATTGCAAAATGCTATTGCAATTTGATTTTCTTTTCCAATTCTGCTACATAAACTCTAAACTTCTTATCGGTTTCCGATAGGTTGTTGATAGTTTTTACAGCGTGAAGAACAGTAGCATGATCTTTATTTCCACATTGTTTGCCAATATGAGCCAAAGATGATTTAGTATGTCTTTTACTAAAGAACATGGCCAACTGTCGGGCTTGTACCACTTCGCGCTTACGAGTTTTACTATTGATAACATCCAATGGTAATTGGAAATATTCGCAAACCACTTTTTGTATGTATTCTATACTGATTTCTCTATTGGTAGATTTTACGTATTTGTCGATAATCTGCTTAGCTAAATCAATAGTAATTTCTTTTCTGTTTAACGAAGATTGAGCTAGGATAGAAATTAAAGCGCCTTCCAGTTCTCTCACATTATTGGTGATGCTATAAGCTAAATACTCAATCACATCTCTTGGCATTTCGATACCTTCATTATAAAGTTTCTTACCAATGATGGCAATTCTAGTTTCTAAATCAGGAGTTTGTAAATCGGCTGCTAACCCCCATTTAAATCTAGAGAGAAGTCTGTTATTGAAACCACTCAATTCTACTGGAGGAATATCAGAAGTAATAATGATTTGCTTGTCTTTTTGATGTAAATAGTTGAATACTTGGAAGAATACATCTAAAGTCTTTTCTTTTCCAGCTAGGTGGTGAACATCATCAACAATTAAAACATCTACCATTTGATAAAAATGGATAAAATCATTTTGATTATTATTCCTAATGGATTCGATAAACTGCTGCATGAACTGATTACTATGCACATATAATACAGTTTTTTCTGGGAAATTATTTTTCACCTGAATTCCAATGGCCTGAGAAAGGTGTGTTTTTCCTAGTCCAGTTGGGCTGTATAAAAATAAAGGATTAAAAGATGTTTTACCAGGGTTTTCAGCAACTGCATAACCAGCAGAACGAGCCAATCTGTTACAGTCACCTTCTACATAGTTTTCAAAAGAATTGCTTTCTACCAAATTTGAATTCACTTTCACCTTTTTAATTCCAGGAATGATAAAAGGATTAGGAATGTCTTTATTATTATCTTTTTGCATATCATAAGGTGGAGTTACCGATGGGTTTCTGGTAGCTCTTGCATTCGAAGTAGGGAGTTTAATAGTGTAAGGAGCCTCATTCTTATCACTAGTAGTATTGTCCATTACAATACTATATTCTAGGCTACCATTGGGTCCGAGTTCCTTTTTAACCACCATCTTAAGTAATTTAATATAGTGCTCCTCTAACCATTCATAAAAGAATTGGCTAGGTACTTCAATAGTCAATACGTCGTTTTGGAGTTGAATAGGTTTGATGGGCTCAAACCAAGTTTTATAGGCTTGGATACTTACGTTATCCCTAACGAATTCCAAACATCTATCCCATATTGTATTCTGATTTCTCTCCATTAAATGGTAAATTATATCCTATTCCACAACAAATAGGAAAGTGTAATTAATTAGTTTCTTAAATATCTTAGAAATGTTTTGTATGCACAACAAAAAGGAATATTTTTACAAAATCTACTCCCTAACAACACAATTTTTCATTTCTTTTTGGCTGACACAAATATCAACTCAAACAAGTCGAAAAATATTTTTATTTTTTGTTGACTTTGTTGATTTAAATAACTAAAATAAGGCGCTTAGCCTATTTGTTGATATTATATGATATTGTATGATATTGGGGTTGTAGCTTCTTAATAGATTGGTAATTAGATGTTATGGAGTCTGTTGCGGTGGAGGTTTCTTTTTTTAAAAATTAGAACATTCCTGAGTATCTTATCTAAAAATCCTTTGTTAACAAAGTGTTGACGAAAATGTTGATAAAATCGGCTAGAAATACTTGGATTATATTATTACAGGATGAAAATCGTTTTTCATCCGTTGGCCATAAAATCCAAAAAAAATCGCCGTTAAAAAATGATTTTAACGACGACTTTTGAACACTTTTTTGAACACTGTGTTAATGATTACTTAACTTAGACCATATTATTTCCCTTTGAAAAATAGTTCATGAATCATTTGTTTTGTATAACTATTTGTCCATCATAAACATGGGGTCCCATGGTGGGAGTAGCTCGGCTTCTGTCTCTAGTATCTTCAGTACTTTCGGGTCGATGTATTTTTTGTGAATAACTAATCTAAACATAAACTCATCGAACCATTCATCGGTCATAATAAGGTGTCCATCATGACCTTTTTTACCCCAGCTGTTCTCTAATAACCACTTGTCTGAGCTGCCATCTTCTAGAATATTTACGCCCATCAAAGCCATTCCATGTGAGCTTCCACTTTCAAAAGTTTGAATTCTCTGTTTTTTATCCATATTGAAATCTACACCAAAAAGATTAGCATAATCGTAAGTATTTATATCAAGATATCCTTTTTCAGCTTCTAATTGTTTTCCAACATCACAACTAAAATACATTCCTTCATTATCTTTAATAGATGCAATGGCAAACTTTTTAATCTGGTCGGCTTCTAAATTGATATATTTCCAGTTTCCACCTTCTTGCATATGTCTATCATACCTGATTTCATAAAGTTGATTCATTTCTTTGCCTGGGTCATTCATCAACATCACATAATCATCGAAATTGATATCAATGACTTCTTCAAAGAATTCCATTGGAGTGAAAGTTTTAGCTTCGCTAATTTTCCCATCTTTTCCTTTGTACTGCCACTGGAAGTCAAGAGGAGGTTCACCGAGGCTAAATGCAAGAATTTGATAAATCTCTGCTAATTTCTCGTTCTTCATCTCCATTAGCATTTCACGAGACATTTTAGTTTTTCCCAGCTCTCTTAGTTTTAAACCATCCTCTCTTAGCTTTCTTCTAATAAGTTTGCTCATCATGGCTGTGTTTTCACTCTGATAAGTCTCAGGCATTGCACTTGTTGGCACTAAGCCATATTTACTTACTAAATCCACAACTCCTGTCCATTGTCCACCATCACCAATAGGATTTTTTAGTAGCCATTCCACTTCTCTATCTGTAAGAGGAAGAAATGCTGTTTCAATCATTCCATTATAAAACAGGTTGGCTTTTTCTAATTGATCGTAGAAAAACAAATAAGTATGAGAAAAAGTGAAAGATTCCAATTCATATTTAGTAATCACTTTTGCTCTAAGAACATTTAATCCTGTGAACATCCAACACCTTCCGCTGCTTTTCTGATTGGTGATGCCTTTTGTTTCCACTTTATTATTGATAAAGAAATTTACTTTGCCTTTATTCTCTTGGTCAAGGGCTAATTTTTTAATGCTATTATTGCTAATGGCGTTGGTTAAGGCTGTTTTTGCAGGATTATTATTCAGTTCTAAAGCCATTTTCTTTAGGTCCTCATGATTCAATTCCTGTCCGAAACTTAAACTATAAGCCAAAAGACCTATAATAATGAAGCTAATTTTTTTCATGCCGTTGGTGTTTTTTTTATTTCATGCAAAAATAATAATTGATTGCAAAGGTTAAGAATTTATTGATTTTTAGATTGGTATTATTAAACGGTGTTTTTTTTTACTTTTGCAAACTTGAATTGGGTGTCAATTAGTCATATTTTAAAATAGAGTATGATAATTGATTAACAATATCATATTTACAGCAAAAAAAAGAGTAATATGCTAGGTATTTTTAAGAAAATTCTCGGAAGTAAATCCGATCGTGATATAAAAGACATAAAACCTTATTCTGATAAGGCTATTAAGGCTTATGAGCAAATTTCAAAACTAAGTGCTGATGAGCTTCGTGCTAAAACATTAGGATTCAAAAAACAAATAGCTGATGCTACAAAGGCTGATGAGGATCAGATGGCTGCTATCTTACAGCAGATAAATGACCAAGTTGATATAGATATCCATGAAAAGGAAAAGCTTTATGAACAAATGGATAAGCTGAAGGACAGTATTTATGAAACTACTCAAACTGTGCTTGATAATATTCTTCCTGAGGTTTTTGCTGTAGTAAAAGCAACAGCCAAATTGTTCATGGATAATGAAAAACTGGAAGTTACTGCCAGTGAGCATGATAGGGACCTTGCTGCTCGAATGGAGAATGTGAATATTAAAGGCGATAAAGCCTTTTATAATAATGAATGGATTGCCGGTGGTAGCATGATCAAATGGGAAATGGTTCATTATGATGTTCAGCTTATTGGTGGTACCGTTTTACATCAAGGCAAGGTTGCTGAGATGGCAACTGGGGAGGGTAAGACTTTAGTAGCAACATTGCCTGTGTTCCTTAATGCGCTTTCAGGTAAAGGAGTTCATGTTGTTACAGTGAACGATTACTTAGCAAAACGAGATGCAGAGTGGATGGGGATGTTATACGAGTTTCATGGTTTAACAATTGATTGTATTGATAAACACCAGCCTAATTCTGAAGAAAGAAGACAAGCTTATAATGCAGATATTACTTATGGAACTAATAATGAATTTGGTTTTGATTATCTGAGAGATAATATGACTTCAAATCCAGATGAATTAGTACAGCGAGAACCAAACTATGCGATTGTGGATGAGGTCGATTCAGTATTGATTGATGATGCTCGTACACCATTGATTATTTCTGGTCCAACTCCAAGAGGTGACCATCAGGAGTATGATAACCTGAAGCCTAATGTGGAGCGCTTGTATCAGGCCCAAAGGAAATTAGTAACCAGCTTATTAGCAGAAGCCAAAAAGATATTAGGCTCTAATCCTAACTCAGAACAAGAGAAAAAAGGTGGAGAGTTATTGTTTCGTGCTTTTAGAGGATTGCCAAAGAATAAAGCAATTATCAAATATTTAAGTGAAGAAGGTAAGAGAACACTCATGCAAAAGACTGAGAATTTCTATCTTGCTGAACAAGCTAAGCATATGCATATCATCGATGATGAATTGTATTTTGTGATTGAAGAAAAAACCAACTCTATTGAGCTAACAGATAAGGGTATTGATATCCTTACCGATTCTTATGAGGAGGCTGAGTTTTATATCCTACCAGATATTGCCGCGGAGTTAGCTATGCTTGATAAAGATGCTGGTGATGAAAAAGAAAAAATAGAGAAAAAATCGGAGATATTAAGAAATTTCTCTATTAAATCTGAAAGAGTACATACCGTTAATCAATTACTAAAAGCATATGCACTTTTCGAAAAGGATGTGGAATATGTGTTAATGGACAATAAGATTAAAATTGTTGACGAGCAAACGGGTCGTATTATGGAAGGACGTCGTTATTCTGATGGACTCCACCAAGCTATTGAGGCAAAGGAAAATGTAAAAGTAGAAGCAGCCACTCAAACCTATGCTACTATTACCCTTCAGAATTACTTTAGAATGTATCGCAAGTTAGCAGGTATGACTGGTACTGCGGAAACAGAAGCGGGAGAATTATGGGATATCTATAAATTGGATGTGGTTGTAATACCTACTAATAGACCAATCGTTAGAGATGATAGAGAAGATTTAGTATTTAAAACTACTCGTGAGAAATTTAATGCAGTTGCCAATGAAATTGAGGAGTTAGTAAAAGCTGGACGTCCTGTTTTGGTGGGTACCACTTCTGTTGAAACTTCAGAGTTGTTGAGTAGAATGTTGACTCGTCAAAAAATTAAACATAATGTCTTGAATGCGAAATTGCATCAACGAGAGGCTGATATTGTAGCTGAAGCTGGACAAGAAGGTACGGTAACTATAGCTACCAATATGGCTGGTCGTGGTACCGATATTAAATTGAGTAAGAAGGTAATTGCAGCTGGTGGTTTAGCCATTTTAGGTACAGAACGTCACGATTCTCGTCGTGTCGACAGACAGTTAAGAGGTCGTGCTGGTCGTCAGGGAGATTCCGGTAGCTCTCAATTCTATGTTTCTCTCGAGGATAACTTGATGAGGATGTTTGGTTCTGATAGGATTTCTAAAATAATGGATCGCCTTGGCCTTCAAGAGGGAGAGGTGATTCAGCATGGTATGATTACCAAAAGTATTGAGAGAGCGCAAAAGAAAGTGGAAGAGAATAACTTTGGTATTCGTAAAAGATTATTGGAATACGATGATGTAATGAACTCTCAAAGAGAAGTGATTTATAAGAAACGTCATCATGCTTTATTTGGCGAGCGTTTAGCAGTAGATGTGAGCAATATGATGTTTGACTATGTAGAGCAAATGGTAAGTGAGTACATAGAGAATAAAGATTTCGATGCATTTAATATGGAGTTGCTTTCATCATTAACAATGGAAAGCCCTGTGGGAAGAGAAGAGTTTATGAATGTTAATGCTTCAGAGCTCACAGAGAAGATTTATAATAAAGCTTATTCAAATTATAAGGAAAAGAATATTAGGATTTCAGAAAATGTATATCCAGTGATAAAGGATGTTTATGAAAAGCAGAATCATTACGAAAATATCGCTATTCCAATTACTGACGGAATTAAGACCATAAATGTAGTGGCCAATTTGGAGAAATCATTTAATGATGGCGGAAAAGAAATTCCTTTATCAGTGGAAAAAGGGATTACATTAAGTATTATCGATAACAGCTGGAAAGAGCATTTAAGAGAAATGGATGACTTAAAACAGTCTGTCCAGAATGCTACCTATGAGCAAAAAGATCCTTTATTGATTTATAAATTTGAATCTTTCAATTTATTTAAGGATATGATTCAAAGAAATAATAAAGAAATTACCACTTTTCTAGTTAAGGGAGACTTACCAAAAGCTGAAGCTAAATTAGAGGAGGCTAAGTTACCAAGTAGTCAAAAGAATTTAACCGAAGGTAGAGATGACTTGCTTTCTCAGTCACATAGTGATACACAAACCAAGCAAAAATCGCAACCAATTATTGCTGAAAAACAAATTGGTAGAAACGAACCTTGTCCCTGTGGGAGTGGGAAGAAGTACAAGCAATGTCATGGTAGATAATTGGATATAGATTATTTAAAAATATAAAATCTGCTTTATTAATATATGAAGCAGATTTTTTTTATTTTTATACTTTGAAAATCAATTCATATCATTGAAAAATTTATGCATAATAAGTTTGTCAAAAAAAATCTATATTTTATTCTAATTCTATTGATTGGGGTTTCTCAAGTCTATGGTCAGAATTCTGATGTGGAAAACCCTCGAATTGGTTTGGTTTTGAGTGGTGGCGGAGCTAGGGGCTTTGCACATATTGGGGTGATAAAAGTATTAGAAGAGGAGGGGATCGACGTAGAACTCATTGGTGGAACGAGTATGGGGGCTGTTGTTGGAGGTTTATACTCTATGGGTTATTCCATATCTGAAATTGAGAAGATGGCCTTAACTCAAGATTGGGATTTGGTTTTGAATGATAAGGTAAGTCGTAGAGATTTAGGTATATATGAGAAGCTGGACAGTGAACGGTATGTTTTTTCTCTAGGTTTAAAGGGACGTAAGCTGAGTATTCCTCCAGGTCTGGTTTATGGACAGAATGTCATGTTAATGCTCACCACTTTGTCAAACCCCGTATATCATGTCGAAAGTTTTTCAGATTTAGATAAGCCATTTTTTTGTATGGCTACAGATTTATTGAGTGGGCAAGCCATCAAGCTCGATACCGGAAATATCGCATTAGCTATTCGTGCTTCTATGTCGGTTCCATCAGCTTTCGCTCCAGTTAAATGGGGTCCTTATTATTTGGTTGATGGAGGAATTATAGATAATTTCCCTGCTAAGGAGGTTAAAAAACTTGGTGCAGACTATTTAATAGGTGTAGATATACAGACTCCTTTATACCCACAAGAAGACATTACTAATTTAGTTCAAGTATTATCTCAATCTATTTTTCTGAGCGGAGAAGATAATTATGAGAAGAACCTTGAGCTTATTGACCTCTTCATCAAACCTGAAATTGATCCCTTCACAGCAATGGATTTTAATAGGGCCGATTCTTTAATAGCAAGAGGTGAAAGAAAAGCCCGACAAATGGTTCCCCAAATAAGGGCTTTCCTTGATTCTATTTCATTTAAAAGAGAAAAAGTTAGAGGGGATCAAGATGCTTTCCCATCTATGGATGTGTTATATGTTGATCATGTGAAGTTTATTGGAAATAAGAGGGTGTCCGATTCTTATTTGAAAAGTAAATTAGATGTATTTTCAGGTGATTTGATTTCTGTATTTGAGCTCAATGATAGAATTAATGAATTGTATGGGACCAAATTGTTTCATACAGTAGACTATCAGTTAAGTAGAACTGGGAATGGAGAAACAATAATCAAAATTACAGTGGAGGAGGCCAGCTTATTTGATTTAAATGTAGGAGCACATTATAATGAATTTACTAAAGCAGCTTTGTTACTCAATTTGACAGCGCGAAATTTCGGCGCGCAAAATGGACGTTTATCTGTTGATCTAGTATTAGGTACAGTGGCAAGGTTTGCTGCTGAATATGTTGTTGATAATGGATTTAAACCCGGTTATGGAGTCGATTTAATTGCTTTTTCTCAACCGGGGTTTCGGTATAAGAATGGCAAGTCAAATGTTAGTTTTAATAATGGTGTTTTTCAGACTAATGGTTTTGGACTTTTGACCTATAAGAACTTACTGCGATTTAAATTAGGTTATAACCTGAGGCAAAATACTGTGAGTCAGGACGTCTCAGTTTATGATTTTGATAATGCTGATAATGTAAGTGTTGGATTATTTGCTGACATTTTAGTGGATACATATGATAAGTTATACTTTCCAAATACAGGCATGCGCTTTAGGGGTAAGATGGAATTTGGAGCTGGTGAAAATACTGATATTGATACAGATGATGCTGGCCTTGTAGTATATGATACTTATGATTATGACTATACATCTTTATTTGTAGAGTTTAATGGTATCATAACTCTTCGTAAAGCTTGGGTTATAATACCTGATGCTTATTTTTATAAGATTTTGGCTGAGAAAGTACCCATTTCAAAGCAGGCTAAGTTTGGTGGCTTTCAACCATCGTATTTTGTAAATTACACTGTTTTCCCTGGATATGATTTTATGGAACTTGGAGGGCATACTGCTTTTAACCCTAGATTAAGTTTGAGATATAATTTCTGGAAGAAACATTATTTAACGGCCAAAGGAAATTTATTATCGCTGAATTTTGATTTTGATAAGTCATTTGAAGATAATAAATTTTATAGTGGTTGGCAATTATCTTACAGTTACTATAGTCCTTTAGGGCCTGTAAGTTTTTCAGTGGCTAAAGCATATCCAAAAGGAAAACTGGTTCTAGATTTAAATTTAGGTTTTAGATTTTAATAATAACAATGAAAAAAGTGATGACATATCGTTCATGGAGCAATTTTTTGTTTAGTTCTCAAATCATTATATTGTGTTTTTTGAAAAGAACAATACTGCTTTTGATGCTAATATTGTTTTCATTAAATTTAATTGCAGAACCTGTAAAACTCGATACAACTCGTAAAACGAGGCCAAAAGTAGGTCTTGTGCTCAGTGGAGGGGGAGCTAAGGGGTTTGCACATATTGGTGCGTTAAAGGTGATTAGAGATGCTGGAATCGAAGTGGATTATGTAGCTGGAACGAGTATGGGTAGTATCGTAGGTGGATTATATGCCATTGGTTATAGCCCCGAATTTATTGAGAATTTAGTTAGAAGTCAGAATTGGACTGATCTTCTTTTAGATAAAATAAGTAGAAGGCAATTAAGTCTTGATGAGAAAAATTATAATGAACAGCAATTTATTAGTTTTCCTGTCACAAAAGAAAAGATAAGTCTTCCATTTGGAATAAAATATGGTCAGAATATATCATTATTGTTATCCACTCTAACAACTCCAGTATACCAACATCATAGTTTTAAAGATTTTCAAACTCCATTTTTGTGTATTGGAACAGCCATTGCAAATGGAGAGTCGGTGATAATTGAAGATGGGAGTTTGGCAGAAGCTATGAGAGCAAGTATGGCTATTCCAACAGTATTTACCCCTGTTGTGGTTAAAGGGAAGCTTGTGGTTGATGGAGGTTTGGTAAATAATTTTCCTGCAAAGGAATTAGCTGAGCGAGGATGCGATATTATTATTGGAGTGGATGTGCAGAGCCATATCGATTATAAAGTGGAGGATCTGAATACAATTACTTCAATACTTGATAGAAGTGCAGGGTTTTATCGAAAAGCATTGAACGATACAGCCATGAAATATGTAGATTACTATATTCAACCTGATATTACAGGATATGGAGTAGGCTCATTTGCTGATTATGATAGTATCATGCTGCGTGGAGAAAGGGCTGGTCTGAAGAATAAGTCACGGTTGGATAGTTTAGCATCATATCTTAAAAAGTTTCCCGATTATGAATTAAAGATAAGAGACCTTCAGCCCATCTCGCACTTTGTTTTAGATTCTGTTGTTGTAGTTGGAAACGAGATTGTTTCTACCCAAACCTTAAAAAAGCTTTTTAATGAGAAAAAGGGGGATGTGGTAGAAATTGAAGATTTGGAGGGGGCGATAGAGCAGGTTTATGGAAGTTTGTTTTTCAAAACGGCAAAGTACAGTTTGATTCCAGGCAAACAAGGTGCAATCCTAAAGATAGAAGTGGAGGAAGATGAGTTAGGGAGTATTGGTTTGGGTCTTCATTACGATTCTGATTATAAGGCAGGTATATTGGTCACCAGTCGGTTTAGGAATTTGCTTTTCAAAAATACACTTCTTGAAACTACTCTTGGCTTAAGTGAGAATCCTCATTTAGGTTTGAAATATTATCAGAATAGAAGTTTGTTACCTAGTTTCGGATTTGCTACCAAATGGTTTAGCTTTTCTTTTATCGATTATTTAAATGGTAAAGATAAAGTGGGTGAATATCAGATGTCAAATTTATTGGTGGAATTGTATTTACAGTCAATAAGTCGAAGAAATGTATCATTAGGTGGTGGGGTGCAAATGGAAGTTTCCAGTTTGCGAAATAATATTGGAATTGATTTTGGTGTGAATAATTCACAGTTTTCACAGTCTTTCTTCAATTTCTTTGCATTTTTAAAAGTAGACAGATGGGATCATAGCTTCTTTCCTACTAGAGGGGGTAAAGTTGATGTGAATGCAGTTTTTATTACGGAATTTTTACAAGGTGGAAATTTAAATTTTGGTGAGAAAGCTACCATATTGTCTGGAACCTATGATAAGGCCATTCCACTTAGTTCAAAATGGACTTTTCGTCCTAGAGTGAGCCTAGGTTTGACTTTTGGAACAGGAATCTATGTTAGTCATATGTTTATGTTAGGTGGTCAAGGGGCTCATTATTTACCAGGCATGACTTCTTTTAGTGGGTTAAATGTGTTTCAATTGTATGGGACTCAGATGCTAGCAGGTAGGTTACGCTTGCAGTATAATATTCATAAACGCCACTATTTAATGGCTACGGTGGACGTCGGAAATACTACTTTCATTAAATCAGATTTGTTTTATGTAGATAATAGCGCTATCGGATATGGTTTGACCTGGGGATATGACAGTGTGATTGGTCCAGTAGAATTATCAGTAATGGGTTCTAATTATAGAACTATTTCAGGATTCTTAAATATTGGATTCTGGTTTTAATGAGATGTTATTATATAAAGAAACCCCCATCTCTAACGATCAGGGGGCAAAACTAAATGAAAAGTAAATTGATTTTATAAAAAAGCAATCCTTAGATTGCCCTTAATATAAAGCTTCAATTATTTTTTTTCTGGTTTAGCAGCTTTTTCTTTTGTGGCTTTGCCATCAGAACAGCAGCTTTTCTTCTTTAATACATCGTTACTTTTACAGTCGCTTTTAGCTTTCTTGTCGCAACCTTCTTTCTTAGCATCTTTAGTTGTTGAAGTGGCTTTTTTCTTACCATCTTGAATCATCTCAACCATGTTGGCGTTTTGATCTGTACTATTTGTTGTACCTGCAATAGCAAGTGAACTTCCACCAATAAAAGCTGCAAGAGCTAAACTTAAAATTAATTTTTTCATGTTCTTTGAGTTTAATTATTTTTTTATGTCAACAAATGTATGTCTGACTTCCATTGACTCGTGTTAATCCCCTGTTAACTTCTGTTAAGGAGCTGTTAATTAAACAACAATAGGCCTTTCTTTTCGATTTTCCTAAGACATTGCCTAGAATATTTGTAATTTTGTTAAATTCTAAATATTAATCTTCAGTTCATTTATGTTTTTATGAAGAAAAGCACAGGAATTCTAATTATTATTTTGTCGGGTCTATCTATTTTTGGCGTTGTTATAACTCAGTTTATTTGGATTGATAATGCAATCAATTTAAAAAAGGAACAGTTTGTAGACCAAGTACAGGTTACATTAAAAACGGTTGTAAATAACCTGTATACCATTCAAAATACTTATGAGAATGTTAATATGTTTAACCCAAGCTGTAATCACATTCTTGATGATGCAAAACATCATGTAGAGTATCCAGTTTTGGATAGTATATTGGCTGCAGAATTAGCTAGTATTCGTATTAAAAAGAATTATTATTACGCTGTTTATAGAGAAGAACAAAATCATAGAAGCTTATCAGGAGGTCATATTGGTGACTATGGGGATGAATTATTATCAAGTTCATACTGCGTTTCGTTGTCGTGTTTATATAATCATCGAGAAACTTATTATTTGTCAATATATTTCCCTAATCAAGGTCATATCATATTTGAACAAATGATTACAGGAATTCTTATTTCTGCAATTTTCGTTTTAATTATTGGCTTTAGTTTTATCTATATTATCTATGTGTCTTTCCGGCAGAAAAGAATTTCACTTATTAAAAATGACTTTGTTAATAACATGACTCACGAGTTTAAAACTCCTATAGCTACGGTTTCGTTAACTTCAGAAATGCTTTTACGTGATGAAATACTTAGTGATCTTCCGAAAGCAAGAAGATACGCTAAGGTGATTTATGATGAAAATCAAAGACTTAAACATCAGGTGGAACAGGTGTTACAGATTGCGGTGATTGATAAAGGTGAATTGAAGATTAGAAAAAAAGATGTAGATACCCACAAGGTGCTCAATGACTTGATTAATAAAATGGAGATTTCCGTTTCAAGTAAAGGAGGAGTTATAAAAACTTATTTTGCTGCCAACTATCCCAAGATATGGGCTGATAAAATGCATTTTGTTAATGTAATTAGTAATTTGCTTGATAATGCAATAAAATATACCCCAAGTACACCTGTTATCATTATTCGAACTAGAAATAATAAAAAAGGTCTTATTATCAGCATAGAAGACAATGGGATTGGAATAAAATCGGAGGACCAAAAAGATATTTTTAAACAATTTCACCGTGTTCATACAGGGAATATTCATGACGTAAAAGGTTTTGGATTAGGACTTTATTATGTGAGTCTGATTACCGATGCTCATGGAGGAAATATTAAATTGACCAGTGAATGGGGAAAAGGCAGTATATTTGAAGTGTTTTTCCCTTTTAACATAGAAGTAAAATAGTAATTATGGAAGATAAAACAAGAATCCTTTTAGTGGAAGATGATGCCAACCTAAGTATGGTCCTTAAAGATTATTTGGAAATGTTGGGATACGAAACCGTATTGCGTAACGACGGTGAAGAAGGCCTCGAAGCGTTTAAAGAAAATGAATTTAGCCTGTGTATTTTAGATGTAATGATGCCAAAGAAAGATGGTTTCAGATTGGCAAAAGACATTAGGGCAATAAATGCTGATATTCCTCTTATTTTCCTCACCGCAAAGTCGCTGAAAGAAGATAGGATTGCTGGGTTTAAAGCGGGATGTGACGATTATATTACAAAGCCATTTAGTACCGAAGAATTAAGTCTTCGTATTGGTGCCATCCTCAAGAGAAGCGAAATTCAATACCGTCAGAAGAAGATTCCAGATATTTTTGAATTGGGTACTATTCAATTCGATCATAAGAATATGATTCTTATTCATGGAGGTAAGGATTATTCTTTAACAAGAAAAGAAGCGGCCCTTCTTAAATTATTGGCTGAAAATAAAAACCAATTGGTTGAAAGAGAATATGCGCTTGAAAAGATTTGGGGTTCTAGTGATTATTTCATTGGTAGAAGTATGGATGTGTTTATTGCCAAGCTTCGTAAGATGTTGAAAATTGATCCGAATATTACCATTACCAATGTTCACGGAACAGGGTTTAAGTTAGAGGTAAGCGATAATTAATATGGAATATTCTATTGGAAGAAAGTTGGATTGCGATTTCGATACCGCAGTTCAGCGCTTAACTGACTCCCTACAAAATGAAGGTTTTGGTATATTAACGGAAATTGATCTTGATCAGGTTTTTAAAAATAAACTTGGAAAAGATTTTCGCAGATATAAGGTTATTGGAGCTTGTAATCCTCAATATGCCTACGATGCCATCACTAAAGAGGAGGATCTAGGATTAATACTTCCTTGCAAACTCGCTGTGCAATTTGTTTCAGAAACAGAAACTAGAATTGTAGCCATAGAGAGTAAAGTCTTGTTCGACTTCATTGGAAATCCTGCTTTAAATTGTGTTCGCGATGATATTAGAACAAAAATGGAATTGGCTATTAAATTTGCTTAAAATATTCTTGATTTCTAATCTAAGTGCTAACTTTGCGCTTTATGTTTTTGCTATAAATTTCTAATGAAACTAAAACTATATTTTCTTGTATTTCTTACTATTTATGCAATATCCTTGATGGCGCAAGTTAGCAAATCCCCAGAGGAGGTTAAACAGATAAATCTTCTCCATGCTGATGTAGGTCGTTTCGATAATGTGTCAGGACAAAGTGCCCAAAAACTAATTGGAAAAGTTAGAGCAGAACACGAGGGCTCCCTTTTCTTTTGCGATAGTGCATACCTCTACGATAATAATAGTATCGATGCTTTTGGTCAAGTTCATATTATTGTGAATGATACTCTTGACATGTATGGTGATCAGCTGTTTTATGATGGTAATATCAAAGTGGCTGAGTTTTATAATAATGTTCGATTAGTTGACAAGAAAGCCACATTATACACAGATGAGCTAATCTATGATAGGAATTCAGGTATAGGGAGGTATTTTGTTTGGGGAAGAATCGAAGATTCTACCAATGTTTTAACCAGTAAAAAAGGATATTATTATAATCAAATAGAAACTGTTTACTTCAAGGATAGTGTGGTGGTAATAAACCCTGATTTTGTGATGAAGTCAGACACCTTGAAATATGAAACCAATACAGAGCGTGTATATTTTATGGGTCCTAGTACTATTGTAGGGGATAGTTCCTATATGTATGCAGAGAGTGGGTTTTATGATACTCAAAATCAAGAAGCTCGCTTAAGTGAGAATGCTTTTGTTCAAAATAAGACCAATACCATTAGTGGCGATAGTATCTTTTATAGCAAAGAAAGAGGCCTTTCTAAGGTCTTTAGAAATGTGGTGATGACCGATACAGCCAATGACGTTTTGGTGACTGGAGAATTTGGAGTTTATAATAAAGCTAAGTTTTTTGCTTTTATGGTAGATAGCGCACAAGCTATTTTTGTTGATAATGGGGATTCCTCCTTTCTGCATGCCGATACCTTGATGATTCGTTTCGATAGCATTGAAAAGCCAGAGTTTTTATTTGCATACAATCACATGAAATTCTTTTCTAAAGATATGCAAGGTATGGCTGATAGTTTGGTTTATTTTTTTAATGATTCTACCTTGCAATTTCACTCTAACCCATTCCTCTGGTTTGAAGACAATCAAATTAGCTGCCAAAGAATAGATTTAATCTCGAAAAACGGCGAATTAGATTCTGCTTCTTTCCAATCCGATGTGTTTTTGGTGAGCCAGGATACTGTTGAACCACGATTTTATAATCAGGTGAGCGGGAAAAATATGCATGCTTGGTTTAGAGAGGGAGATATGAGAAAAATCCTGATGCTTGGAAAATCAGAAACACTCTATTTTATGTGGGAAGAAGATGGAACTCCAGTAGGTATGAACAAAATAGAATCGAAAGACATGTTGATTTTTCTAAAAGATCAGCAATTAGAAACCATTACCTATATCGATAAGCCAACAGCAACCTTAACTCCAACTCAATTCGTTAAAGCTTCACAAGAAAAATTGAGAGGATTCATTTGGAAAGACGATTATCGACCAAGAAAAAGGGCAGATATCTTCAGAAAAGAAGGTGAAATAGAAGAATAAGTTGAAAAAAAGTAAATCGAGAAGATAGAGTTTAGAATAAACTAAATTTCACATATCTTCCAGGATTTGCTTTAATATCTTCTAATAATAAATTCAAATCTCTTGCTGATTTTTCCATTTCAATATAAAGTGTGTCATTATTCATTAAGGCACCCATAGAGCCTTCTCCATTATTAATCTTATTCATAACCATAGAGAAATCAGCTAAGGATTTATTGGCATACCTTAATGTGGAAGCCATATCAGCCGCCGCCAAGCTATCACTAATCTCATGGAAATTGGTAAGAATAGCCGTTAAATGCTCATTATTATCCCTTAAATTACTTGTAATGGACTCAGCATTGTCTAAAATCCTCTTTATACTACTAGTTTCCTGACTTAATAAAGAATCTAAGTTTCCTGTAACTGATTCCACATTGACTAGGGATTTCTCTAGATGACCCAAGCTGCTTTTAATATTCTCAGAGGTTTCGCTGTTAAGTATGGTTTGTAAGTTTCCAATAATTTCATCTACCGAAGATAGAAGCTCTTCTGCTTTATGCTTTAATGGCCCAATAGTTTGTTCCATTTGTTCTTGTAAAGTGCTTTCTATACTGGTTTTCATGGTGTCGCCATCCATCAATAAATGAGGAGTGTCTCCAATGTGTAAACTAATGGCCTTAGTGCCCATTAGGTCAGTGCTTATAATTTTTGCTATGGTATTGGAGGGTAGTGGAAAGTCTTGGGTCAGCTGTAACTCTACCATGATTCGTCCGCTATTATCAGGCTCAAAATATAGGGTTTTTACATTTCCAGCTCTAAGACCATTAATAAAAACAGGGTCTGATTTAGATAGTCCGCTTACATCGTAGTACCTGGCATAGAAGGTTCTCTCTTTAATAAAAACATCTTTTCCCTTCAGGAAATTATAACCCCAGTATAATAATCCTGCAGCTACTATAAATATAATTCCAATTTTTGTCTCTCTATTGATCTTCATCTTAGAATTTTTTTCAAATATCTGAATAATTTGCCGAAGCTAAGTGTTAATTTGTCTTATTTCCTGAAAACAGAAGCCGAAAATCACTCTCTATTCTTAGCTCTAGCTTCTTTAATGCTGATTCTTACGCCATTTAAAAAAGCCACTAAAAAAGCATCATTAAAACCGGCTTTGCGCACTTTTGCCTGTAATACTAAGGCTTCCTCATAATTATCAGACTCCCCAGAAGTGTATCTATACATTCCTTTATGTGGATAAGATGAGATGGTGGGTAGGCTAGAATATTTTCCACCTTCTAATTTTTTTTGCGTAGAGAGGCTTAAGAATTGAACCTTATAAATAACCTTTTCTGAAGCAATAACTGGTTTCTCTTCTTCAATAGGCTTAGCCTCCGTTTTTGTTTTTTCCTCCTCAATTAGAGTTGGTACAATAACATTTTCCTCTGGCTTGATAGTTGTCATTTCATTTTTCTTTTCGTCATCAGAAGGAGAAGAGGTGATATCATGATTTTTGTGTTTCGCCTTATCTTTTTCTATGGCATCATGACTTTTTTTATAATCACTGACAGCCACAGCAATAGCATCACTTAATTTCTTCTGTCCATTTGTGCTATTTAAAAACTTTTCATCATTGGTATTACTTAAAAATCCAAGCTCCAAAAGCACACCAGGCATTGTAGTTTTATATAATACCCAAAATCCAGCTTGTTTTACTCCTCTGTCTTTTAGAGGGGTTTTGTTGGTAAATTGATATTGCATTTTTGTAGCTAAGTCTAGATTGTGAGAACTAAAACTATTTTGAAAAAAGTTAAAAATTATATGACTTTCTTCAGAGGTTGGATCAAAACCATCATAATTAGTTTCGTAATCATCCTCAAAAAGTATGGCCGCATTTTCAGCTTTTGCTACGTTTAAATTGGCTTCGCTTTTATGTAATCCCATCACGTAAGTTTCGCTGCCATGTGGTTGTGATGATTTGTTGGAATTACAATGGATAGAGATGAATAGATCAGCATTTGATTTATTTGCGATTTCTGCTCTTTCCTTTAAGGGAATAAAAACATCAGTTTTTCTGGTGTATATAATTTCAACTTCTGGATGTTTTTGTTTAATTAATTGGCCAGTTTTTAGTGCAATCGAAAGCACTACATCTTTTTCACGGCTGTATTTTCCGGAAGCTCCGGGGTCTTTTCCTCCATGACCGGCGTCAATTACGATTTTGTTTAAGGTGTTTTGAGCGGTTATTTTTTCGTGTGGAAGAAAAATGAATAATATCAATAAGAAAAAAAGGATGTTTTGGGTAAAATATCGGGTTTTAGTGTTAACCAAAGTTAAAAACACTAAGCTATTTGATTTTGTGTTTGTAGTCATACTTGTTTTATGGCAAATTTATTTAGTTTTGGCTTTAAAATTATTGAATAAGACTATTTGTCTAATAACATCATATACAAATTGTTAACGAATTTATCAACAGGAAATTGCTTTCGCTTTCTGTCAACAGTTCTATTGTTTAGCCTCATACTCAATGTAAGTGGGCAAAATAATAGCACGGTTGATGCAGGAAAAGACAGCCTGTTAAATCCCATATTGGTGGATTCTTCTTCAATTTTGATGCCAGATTCAATAAAAATTGTTGATTCGTTGCTCATAAAAATGGATACAATTGCTAATGATTCTGTAGCGATGGATTCAATTCCCCCCATGCAATCCTCCACTTTGGATGCGCAAGTAGATTATCAGGCCAAAGATTCCCTTCGTTTTGATTTAAGAACTCGAAAGGTCTTTTTGTATAAAGAAGATAACATCACTTATGGTAGTATTAATCTGCAAGGTGATTATATGGAAATAGATTTTACTAAAAATGAGATTTATTCACGAGGAATGGAAGACAGTACTGGAAAAGTGATGGGGGAGCCTATCTTTAAAGAATCTGATGATGAATTTGCTAGTGTGGAGATGAAATATAATTTCGATACTAAAAAAGGATTAATATCTGGAGTTTCCACAGAAGAAAGTGGTGGATTTTTACATGGTGAGAAAATTAAGAAAATGCCAGATAATACTGCTTATATACAGGGAGGTAGGTTTACCACTTGTGATCTCGACCATCCACATTATGCCTTCCGTTTTCGTAAATCGAAAGTAATACCTGGTGATAAAATTATCACAGGTCCAGCTTATTTTGAGATTGCTGATGTGCCGACTCCTCTGCTGGTTCCTTTTGGGTTATTTCCTAACCAAAGTGGAAAACAAAGCGGTATCATTATACCTTCTTATGGAGAATCTGCTTCACAGGGTTTTTATTTTAGGGATGGGGGATATTATTGGGCGGTAAGCGATTATATGGACCTAGAATTTTTAGGAAGTATTTATACAAGAGGTTCGTGGGCTCTTAATACCAAAGCTTCTTATAAGAAAAGATATAGGTATACAGGTAATCTAAATTTAAAATATGCCATAAATATTGTGGGAAGCGAAGGTTCTCCAGATTATAATAAAAGTAATGACTTTGCCATTCAATGGAGTCACTCCCAAGACCCTAAATCCAGACCGAAAAGTAAATTTTCAGCCAATGTGAATATGCGTTCAAGTTCTTATAATCAATATGAGCTTAGCAATACCTATGAAGATAAAGTATCTAGTACTTTTCAGTCAAGTGTAAACTATTCTACTCGTTTTGGCGAGAATTGGAACTTTAATGCCAACTTGTCGCATAGTCAGAATACTCAAACAAAAATAGTAACCATGACCTTGCCGCAAATCTCATTGAGCGGAACTCGTTTTTATCCTTTTAGAAAAAAAGACAAGGCAGGTGCATTAAAATGGTACGATAATATTTACTTGACTTATACCATGGATGCTAAGAATACAGTGTCTGTTGCCGATTCTATGATGTTTGCCCCAGGTTGGGAACAGTATTTTAATAATGGGATGCAGCACAAAATCCCTATCAGTAGTAGTGTTAAGATTTTGAAGTATTTAAACTGGACCAATTCTATTAATTTAACATCAAGGTGGTATTCACAGCATATTGATAGGTATTGGATCGACGCTACTAATATTGATAATGATACTCTAGGTTCAATGGGACAAGATACAATTAGTGGATTTATTACGGCCAATGATTTTAGCTTGAGTTCCAATGTATCTACAAAGTTATATGGGATGTATTCTTTTGGGAAGAATTCACCAGTAAAAGCCATTAGGCATGTGGTAACTCCAACTGTAGGTTTCTCTTATCGCCCTGATTTTAGTGAATCTCAATATGGTTATTATGATTCTTATATTAATGCCTACACAGAGGAGGTTGTGGAGTATTCTCTATTTGCTAACGGAATTTATGGCAGTCCAGGAAGTGGCAAAAGTGGGAATCTTAACTTTTCATTAGCCAATAATATTGAAATGAAAGTTAGAGATAGAAATGATACGGTGACTGGAGATCGCAAAATCGTTTTGATTGATAACCTAACTTTTACAACTTCCTATAATATGGCCGTAGATTCTTTAAATTGGCAACCATTGAGGATTAGTGGTAGGACTAAATTATTTAAGAATATCGATATCAGATATAATAGTCTTTGGGATCCATATATTCTTGACTCAGCAGGAACCAAGAATTTGAACCAAACAGAGTGGAGTGTGAATCGTAGGCTTTATAGAATGGAGAATATGAGTTGGTCCACGGGTTTAAACTTGACATTAAATAATAATACCCTAAAAGATGGGTTGTTTAAAAAAGAAGACAAACCAAAGTCAATAGATAAAAAGAAGGAAGAAACCAAGTCAGGAACTATACCTTGGTCTATAAATTTATCTTATAATTTAAGTTATAATATGAGGCATGATTATCTTAATTATGAATTAATCAGAGATAATGATGTCACCCAAACTTTGGGATTTACAGCGAATCTGCAACTCACTCCAAATTGGAAGATGAATTTTCGATCGGGTTATGATTTCAAAAACGAAAAATTGACTACTACCATGATTGATATTGTTAGAGACCTCCATTGCTGGGAAATGCGTTTCAACTGGACCCCATTCGGAACTTGGAAAAGTTGGAACTTCAGTATCAATATTAAATCTTCCATGTTTAAGGACCTAAAAGTGGAGAAGAAAAAGAGTCACCTCGATTATTAATTACCTTCTTTTACTTCTTTGGTGAAATTATAAATTCAGTCTATCTTTGGGCTGATTTTTTAATGTTACACAATTAAATACACTCAAATGAAAAAAGTTATATTTACCGAAAAGGCTCCTAAGGCTATCGGCCCTTACAGTCAGGCCATTGAGAAAAATGGACAATTATTTGTTTCTGGTCAAGTTCCAGTTGATCCTGCAACTTCTAAAGTCGTAGAAGGTGGAATTACGGAACAAACAGAGCAGGTCATGAAGAATATTGAATCCATTTTACAATCCGCGGGTTATTCTTTTTCTGATGTAGTAAAATCTACATGTTTGCTTTCTGATATGTCAAACTTTGCCGCAATGAATGAAGTTTACGGTAAATATTATCCAGAGAATCCTCCAGCACGTGCTGCTTTTGCTGTAAAAGAATTACCATTAGGTGTTTTAGTAGAAATTGAAACTTTAGCTATTAAATAGTATCAAATATGAAAAGAATTAGTATCATTTTTCTTCTGTTTCTCACTGTTTTTACCTCGCAACTTTCTGCAAAAGAAGGCATGTGGATTCCTTTATTTCTTGGAGAATTGAACGAGGCACAGATGAAAGAAATGGGTATGAATATTACGGCAGAAGATATTTATAGTATAAATAATGCCAGCTTAAAAGATGCCATCGTGATTTTTGGTAGAGGATGCACAGGTGAATTGATCAGTGATCAAGGATTACTTTTAACCAATCACCATTGTGGTTATGGACAAATCCAATCTCATAGTAGTATTGAGCATGATTATTTAACCGATGGTTTTTGGGCCATGGATAAAGGTGAGGAGTTAGTTAACCCTGGCCTGACTGCTACTTTTCTTGTGGAAATGAGAGAAGTAACTGAGGAGGTTTTAAAAGGAATAGATGAGCAGTTGGACGAGAAAAAACGAGATGAATTAGTAAAGGACAATATCAAGAAGCTAAAAGAAGCCAATGCTATGGATAATGGCATTGATATTGTCATTAAACCATTCTTCTCTGGAAACAGATATTTCATGTTCTTCTACGAAGTTTATAAGGACATTCGATTGGTTGGTGCACCTCCAAGCAATATTGGCAAGTTCGGTGGTGATACAGATAACTGGATGTGGCCGCGTCATACTGGTGACTTTAGCCTTTTCAGAATTTATGCTGATGAGAACAATCGTCCAGCTAAATATGCTAAAGATAATGTTCCATACAATCCAAAGAAACATTTAAAGATTTCCCTGCAAGGTGTTGAAAAAGGAGACTTCACTTTCGTTTATGGATATCCCGGAACTACTAGAGAATATTTGGTTTCAGATGCAGTGAAATTAATTACCGAAGAAGAAAATCCGATCAAGATAAAAATGCGTACCATTCGCTTAGATATCATGAAAGCGGCACAAAACTTAGATCCAAAAGTTAGAATTCAATATGCAGGTAAAGTGGCCTCGTTGGCTAATGGCTGGAAAAAATGGCAAGGTGAAAATAAAGGTATTAAAAGAATGAATGCCATTGAAAACAAGTTTATTAAAGAAAATGAGATGATAAAGTGGATGGATGAAAATCCTGAAATGAAAGCCAAGTATTCTGATGTTATACCTGAATATAGGAAACTATATGCAGAACTTAGCCCATGGACGAAGCAATATCAGTATTATCGTGAAGCGGGGATGGGTATAGAATTAGTTTCGTTTGCTTCTAGATTTCAAAATATCATAGAGGAATTGGAAAAAGAGGAGCTTGATGAAACTAAAATCGAGGAGATGGCAGTAAAGTTGGACAAGAGTATTGCAAGTTTCTTCAAAAACTATTATCAGCCTATTGATGAAGCTATTGCTGTGCGTTTGTTGGATGAGTATTATGTAGGAGTAGATACTGAAGACCTTCCAGATTATTTTACTTTTATTGAGAAGAAATATAAAAATGATTTTAAAAAGTATGTTTCTTACTTATTTGAAAAGTCTATCTTTACCCAACAAGATGATTTAACCAGTCTTTTGGCTAAGCATGATAAGAAGTTTCTGAAAACCATAAAAAAAGATCCTGCCTTTCAATTTTCTCAAAGTTTAACAAATAAAAGTGAAGAGATTAAGGAGGCTTCAGAAGATTTAACAAGTGGTTTACAAGGCTTGGATAGAGCGTATATGCAAATGCAGATGGATTATCAACCCACAGAGGTTTTCTATCCTGATGCAAATTTCACTATGCGTATTGCTTATGGTCAGGTGGATGGGTACTTTCCTAGAGATGGAGTCTATTATGAGCACTTTACCACCTTAGATGGAATCATGCAAAAAGAAAATCCAGATATTTACGACTATGTGGTGAAAGATCAATTGAAAAAGCTTTATCAAGAGAAGGATTTTGGAGCTTATGCCAATAAAGAAGGTCAGATGAATGTGTGTTTTGCAGCTTCTAATCATACTACTGGAGGTAACTCAGGCAGTCCAGTGTTTAATGCCGATGGCCATTTAATCGGAATAAATTTTGATAGAAACTGGGAAGGAACCATGAGCGATATCGTTTATGATCCTGACCAATGTAGAAATATTACATTAGATATTAGATATTGTCTATTTATCATAGATAAGTTTGCTGGTGCTGGCCATTTGGTTGAAGAAATGTCTTTGATTAAATAAAGCTGATGATGCCATAAAAACAAAGGGCTACGAAATTTCGTAGCCCTTTGTTTTTATATTCGAATAGTATTATTAATCGTCATTAAGAGATTTAAAACCATCTCCCATGATTTCATTTGCATCAGAAACCATAATGAAAGCTTTGTTATCAATACTTCCGATGAAATGTTTTAATAGCACCAATTCTCTTCTAGTAACCACAGTCATGATGATTTTTTTCTCAGCACCTTGATACATGCCTGTGCCATTTAAATAAGTTCCTCCACGTCTCATATCATTAATAATCTTATCTCTTATTAATTCATGCTTTTCAGAAATAATCATCACCGATTTTTCGTAGCCAACTCCTTCTACCATGGCATCAATAATTTTACCAGTTAGGAAGATAACCAGCCAACTTAAAAGAGGGATCATCCAGTCTCCAAAGGCAACTAATCCTCCCAATACAATAACTGAATCAATAATAATTAATGCTTGACCAACGGGTAGTTTGGTATACTTAGAGACTATCATTGCAATAATATCTGTACCGCCACTTGTAGCTTTGGCTTTAAATACCATCCCTAGGCCAACTCCAATCAAGGCACCACCATAAATTGAAGAAAGGAGAGGAGCGTTGTCCACTAAAGCCTCATAACCCCAAAGATTCTCCAGTAGGGTGATCCAAAGTGAAGTACTTACAAACCCAACTACAGTTTTAATGCCGAAGCGTGGTCCTAGTATTTTAATACCAATTAAGGTGAGTGGAATGTCTAATGCTAATCCGACCATCCCTATGGGTAATCCAAGCATGTGGTGTAGAATGATGGCTACCCCATAAACGCCTCCAGGAGCCATTTTATAAGGGCTTATAAAGAATACAAAGCCAGCAGACATAATAAATGTTCCTAGTAAAATTAGGCTGTAGACTTTGAACCAGTCTAGACTAAAAAGCTTTTCTTTTGTTACAAATGACATAGTTGTGATACTTAAAAAAACGGTGGCAAAAGTAATATATTATCAATACCTAAAGCCACTTATACTAAAATTAATTTCATTGCGTTATAGGTTCAGTATTCTACGGCTAAGTATGTAACTGTAGTCACTAAAAATCAAATCATTAATGCAATCAAAAAAGACCACGATAAAATGATGGATATGGACAGTTTAGGATTTATTTAGTCGATTTGTTTTAAGTGAAACGATTCAGATTTAATAAGATATTTTTTTTCTTGAAACTTTATAATTGAAACTGAGTATAATAGCATGAATCAGACTGTTGAAATCATTATTGAAATGTCTTATTTGTTTGTTTTAATTTTTAGAAAAAACTTTATACTTTTACGGCCTTGTTTTGCAAGTTTGTAGGGATGAGAAATGAAAACTGAGAAAAGCTTTAAATAAACGATATTACACAAGTATTTAAAGGCCATAATCAGAAAACCAAAACAAATGAATATGTTTAAAAAAGCCTTAGCTTTTTTTATTATAATATTAGTAATAGTTAATGATTCGGTGGCCCAGCAGGAGCAAACATTCACTCAGTATATGTTTGTCCCTTCGGTTTATAATCCAGGTTTTACGGGCAGTAGAAATGCCATTTGCGCCACTGGAATTATGAAACAACAGTGGGTAGGCCTCGAAGGAGCCCCAACTGTGTATGCCGTTAGCTTGGAGTCCCCGGTGAAAATGCTAAAAGGAGGTTTGGGTGGTGTTATTTCATCAGATCAGATTGGAGGATTTAGTACCACAAAAGTTAAACTAAACTATGCGTACCATCGTAAAGTTGGTAATGCTTTGTTGGGAATAGGAGTTGGGATAGGTTTGGCTAATAAGAAAGTCGATTTTTCTTACTTCAATGTGCAAGGAGAAGATCCTTTACTAACCTCTACCGAAGAAGAATCGGGAATGATCTTTGACATAGATGCTGGATTGTATTATCAAAAATCCGATAAATGGTATTTAGGCTTATCTTCTACACAGATAAATCAAGGAACCATGGAGGTGGCAGGAGGTAAAACACAACTAAAAAGAAGGTATTATTTTACTGGCGGTTATAATTTGAAGTTTGTAAGAATGCCGAAAATTGAAGTAAGACCTTCTGTGTTTTTAGCATACACTCAAAATTCACCAATCCTATTAAATGTCGGTGTGATCGGCGAGTACAATAAATCCTTTTGGGGAGGCGTTGTTTATAAGCATCAAGAAGGAGTTGCTCTAATGGCAGGAGTGAATTATAAGAATATTAAAGTTGGATATGCATACGATATAAATATGAATGCTCTAAAAAACGGAGGGTCGCATGAAATCAGGCTTGGATATTGTTTTAAATTAGAGATTGAGAAACCTAATAGAAGTTATAAAAATACTAGATTTTTATAGCATAATTGAATATTTTATTATAGATTTGCTATGTTTTCTGGTAATAATATTGAGATCAATGACAGGAGTTAATATGAAAAAACTGTTTTTTTATTTACTGATTGCGGTTATTGCTACAAGCTGTAGTAATAGTGGTAATGGTGAATTAATAGGTGTACAGGATCGCCCTGCCTTTTATCAGGCAGCTCCTTATGGTATGGTTTTCATACCATTAGGTAGCTTTACGATGGGTGCAAGTGATCAAGATGTACCCTACGCTCATGTTCACGAGCCCAAGACTGTTTCTACTCAGTCCTTTTATATGGACGAAACTGAAATTACTAACAATGAGTACCGACAGTTTGTAAATTGGGTGCGAGATTCAATAGCTCGTGGCTATTTAGGTCAAATAAATGAGGAAGAATTTTTAATCACCGAGAATGAAGAAACCGGTGAGTTATATGATCCTCCATTTTTAAACTGGGAAACCGAGATAGATTGGAAAAGTGAAGATGAGGAAGTTAGAGATGCATTAGAAGTTATGTACCTTCCTACTCACGAAAGGTTTTATCGTAAAAAGCAAATTGATTCTCGTAAATTGATTTATCAATACTACTGGATTGATCTTCATGCTGCGGCTAAAAAGGAGTATTCCAGAGATACTCGGGGTTATGTAGTTTCCGATGGTGATTATCCTTCCGATAGAGGAGGTTTTGCAAATAGGCCAGAAGGTTACGAAGACAGAAGTATTTATATTAGAACAGAAAATATCAATATTTATCCTGATACACTATGTTGGATTCATGATTTTACCTATAGTTATAATGATCCAATGGCTAAAAATTATTTTTGGCATCCAACTTATGATAATTATCCTGTTGTTGGTGTAAACTGGAAACAAGCAAAAGCTTTTAGTTATTGGAGAACAGATTTGATGAACAGGTGGTTACATCAGAAAGGTGAAGTGGCTGTGAACGAATTCAGACTCCCTACTGAGGTTGAATGGGAATGGGG